>JAKQJG010000018.1 GCA_029561305.1 Bacteroidota bacterium
ACTTTAATTACATCCATATTATGTTCAATCACTAATACAGAGTTACCCCGGTCAACCAGTTTATTGATCACGTCCAGCAAATGCTGTATATCCTGGAAATGTAAACCCGTAGTTGGTTCATCCAATATGTAAAATGTTTTGCCGGTATCTTTTTTACCCAACTCGGTAGAGAGTTTCACCCGTTGGGCTTCACCACCGCTGAGTGTAACTGCGCTTTGTCCAAGGGTGATATAGCCGAGGCCCACTTCCTGCAGCACTTTTATTTTTCGGTAGATAAACGGTACCGCATTAAAAAATTCTACTGCCTCATCTACCGTCATATTCAAAACATCACTGATGGATTTTCCTTTATAGCGTATCTCGAGTGTTTCCCGGTTATAACGTTTACCATTACACTTTTCACAATGCACATACACATCCGGTAAAAAATTCATTTCAATCACTCTCATGCCTCCGCCTTCGCAAACTTCGCATCGGCCGCTTTTTACGTTGAAAGAAAAACGCCCTGCCGTATATCCGCGGATCTTTGCTTCAGGTATTTGTGCAAATAAGGTCCTGATATCAGTAAAGAAACCGCAGTAGGTGGCAGGATTGCTTCTTGGCGTTCTGCCAATGGGGCTTTGATCTATCTCAATTACTTTGTCAATCTGTTCCAGGCCCTTGATGGTTTTATATTCTAAGGGATTTGTTTTGCTGTTATAACAAAACTTACTCAGCAGCGGGTACAATGTTTCATTGATCAAAGTTGATTTACCGCTGCCGCTAACACCAGTTACTACAATTAATTTCCCCAATGGAAATTTAACAGATACATTCTTTAAGTTATTTCCTTTTACACCTGTTAGCTCAATTGTTTTTCCATTACCCTTTCTTCTTTCTTTTGGTACAGCGATACTTTTTTCACCACTTAAATATTTTGCAGTTTCAGATTTGGATGCCAGCACTTCCTGTGGTGTACCCATGGCAACGATCTCCCCACCATGGTAGCCCGCCTTTGGTCCAATGTCAACAAGGTAATCACTTGCCATCATAATATCCTTGTCATGCTCTACCACCAGCACACTGTTGCCAATATCCCGTAAGTTTTGCAGTGCACTTATCAAACGCTGGTTATCCCGCTGGTGTAAACCAATGCTCGGCTCATCCAGCACATACGTAATACCTTGTAACTGCGAACCAATTTGTGTTGCCAGCCGTATGCGCTGGCTTTCTCCACCACTCAATGATTTGGAAGGCCGGTTGATGGTTAAGTAGGTCAATCCAACATCCAGTAAGAATTGCAAACGTTCCCTTATCTCTTTCAGCACATCTTTGGCAATGGCATTTTGCTTGTTATTCATCCGCAGTTCCAGTCCATCAAACCAGGCAGCCAGGTTATCCAAATTCATCTCGCCCAGCTCGGCAATATTTCTTTCATCAATTTTAAACCAAAGGCTTTCTTTTTTTAGTCTTGCGCCATTACAGGTACCACAAGTTTTTAGTTGCGTAAATTTCTCCACCCATTCTCTCAATACATCGGTACTGTTACCAGAAGAGAACCAGCGCTTCAGCATTGGAATGATACCTTCATAGCTTCCCGTGTATTCATTCGGCACCGAGTCATCACTCAGGTCCATTTCAAGTGATGGACTGATTCCTTTGTCACCAAACAGCAACAGATCCAGTTGTTCCTTTGGAAGGTCTTTTACTTTCTTTTCTAAATTGATCTTGTACTTTTTTGAAAAAGCCAATACCTGCTGAAATACACTGGCATCCCGTTCTTCACCCAACGGTGCGATACCACCCTCTTTTACTGTTTTCGATCCATCCGGTATCACACTTTCCATATCGATGGTGTACACACTTCCCAAGCCTTTGCAAGTGGGGCATGCTCCATAGGGACTGTTAAAAGAGAATGCGTTGGGCGAGGGTTCTTCGTAGCTGATGCTGGTTTCGAGACACATCAACTGTTTGCTAAACATAACAAC
>JAKQJG010000021.1 GCA_029561305.1 Bacteroidota bacterium
CCTGCATGTGTTCACCTATTCTGAAAGAGCAAATACACATGCACTCGAAATCAAACCAGTTGTTCCGCTGAACATAAGACATGAACGGAACAAAACATTGCGTAATTTGAGTTATCAAAAAATGCAATACTTCACCAACAAACATATTGGCCAGGAAAGAAAGGTATTATTTGAAACGGCAAATAAGAACGGGATGATGGAAGGATATACAGACAATTACATTAAGATCACCACGCCTTATAACAAGGACTGGGAAAATAATATTGTATCATGGAAGATCTGAACATCAATGACAGCAACAAATACCAGGTAACCATTCATTTTGAAATGGATGATGAATTCATGAGTTATGTGCCGCCGCACCGCCTGTACATCAATAGCCTGATTGAAAAAGGTGTGATAGATTATTATTCTGTAAGCATGGAAACGCAGCGTTGCTGGATCATTATGAATGCAGCCAGCAAAAAAGCCGTAAACAAATACCTTGATGAATCACCACTCAAAAAATACTGGACAGTAGAAGTAGATGAATTGTTTGTGTATGATTCGCAAAACTACCGGCTGCCTGCTGTGCAGTTGAATTAAGACATTACTTCACAAATGTTAAGTTAGCCAGAATTTCAAAAACCTTTGAAGGTCTTACTACAAAATTTACACCGGGCTGTATCACAAAGGGAATATCAAGCATACATTTTTGTTCTGCAGCCGGGTCAATGATGATCTCACTATTATTGGATAGTACCAGCGGTGGCTTCAAATGATTATCCCAGTTAGCAGCATTGCTCCAATTTCCATCACCCGTAAATCTATAAGATACAGCAGTGGACGGAAGGCAATAAGTGATTTCCTGGGATGCAATAAATCTTTCCTTTGCAGGGATACTTTGTGATGATAAACTATTTCCTGGGCCAATGCCTCCCCATACGGATGAACTGTTCCAAAAATCTGGCGTGGTTGTATATCGAAAAGATCTTGTGGGCAGTATGCCGGTACCCGGCGGAATGATCGTGTCATTCTTGTTGTTACCATACTGCAACAGACCGCTTCCCAACATATAATAATTGCCTTGCTGAAAACCTGTACCTGTTATTTCATTCCCAATGATATTAGTGCTGTCTCCCACATTCTGTACAATAAAGAGACCATACCGCTCCGCCCTGTTTCTAAAGAAAGTGTTGAAAGGGCCATTCTTTCCATGCGATGCATCCACCACTATATTCTGTACAATATTTCCTTC
The DNA here is from genome assembly GCA_029561305.1 of Bacteroidota bacterium. Taxonomy (GTDB): domain Bacteria; phylum Bacteroidota; class Bacteroidia; order Chitinophagales; family Chitinophagaceae; genus Ferruginibacter. The sequence continues at coordinate 1,238 of JAKQJG010000021.1, forward strand.
GAATAAATTAAGATATGGATAATTGCCGTGCAACACAATATCACCTGAAAAATCGAATGGGATGGTATCTGTCTTAAATGGGTCGGTTGAATAATTGTAAGCAAACACATTTCCATTAGCGCCGCTTTGCAACAACATGGAATGCCGTAACCGCCTGAAAATATTATTCCCGATCAAACATTCCCCTGATGAGTATTCGCAACTGATGCCATATCCCTGCCCACCTGGCCCATAAGCAAAAGCGCTGTGAAAATAATTATTGGTGATAGCTATATTCGTACTACTGGCAAGCTGTATATGTGCAAAATTGCAACTGTCACTCTCCAGTCCTTTTACCCAGCAATTGGCGGCATTACTAAAATAAATATTAGCTGTTTGCTGTGCGGATGCATCCATGCGTTTTATTTTCAAACATTCAATACCAACTCCTTCTGTCATATCAAGTTTTCTTATCCTGGGTGCATCTGCCAAAGTATAACTTCTCCTGAGTGGATGATGAAAGTAAATATTATTGCTATGGATACTATCGATGGTTATGATCTGCCCCACGGATTCGAGGGCCCAATTGTCATTAACAAGGGATGAATCATTTTGATATATCCTGATCCTGTCATTTACTGAAAACAACGAAGGCTCATCAACAGCAATAAAATAACTGTTTCTTAAAGCTGTTGCTGTGATGTTACTTGTTACAGCAGTGCTGCGGCCCAAAATGTTGATGCAATTGAAATTTCCGCCAAGGTTAAACTGCAAAACAGTCTGCAACGCACCAGCTCCTTTTAAAAGCAGTTGGCTTCGCAGTGATACTGGTGAGTTAAAAACAAATGTGCCTGCGGGAAAGACAACAGTGCCAGCCTGCCCGTTTAAACTGCTGATGGCATTTGCTAATGCAGCATCATTTACTGCAATGCCGTTTCCATTTCCGCCGAAATCAACAATATTCCTTACGGTATCGTAGAATGGAATGTTTCCGGGATAGCCTGCCATTGACCAATCGGTACTGCGGCCGGGCGGTAATACCTGAGAAAATGAATTGCTGTTTAATATTAGTAAAAACAGGGGGATGATATAGGAACCTGTACATCTCATGCATTAAAGTTAAAACAGCTTTAATGTTTTTCATAATAATTTATGAGAGGTATTGCGCCAGGCATTTAACAATGTGAACCTAATCCGTTTTCGTTATGGTGAGATTTGCAAAATCGCCACCCGAAGTATCTGCCACATACAACCCAACAGAGCCGGTTTTTTGGGTACTTAATTTTGTTACTGTTAACGAAGGAGTGTTACTCCTGTTGATATACACAATGATTGATTCGCCCTGCACTACCAAACGTACATGTACCCACGAATCGGGTGCAGGTGCAGGTGTAATGGCACTTTCATATTTCCCCGGATATTGTTCCCGTAATACCTGCCAGGTAAATAAGGGTTTTGCTACGTACTGGATGGCCCTGCTTTTCCAGGGTTCCTGTACAGCTTTAAAATTAAAGGGCCGTAGATACACCGTTTCAAATGTAGTGGTGTCGGTTCCATGAAAGGCAATACCGACAAAACTATGTTGTTTTACATCCTTGCCCCTGGTATCAAATTCAATAGTGCCATTTTTAAATTCAATGTCTTTCAGCCATAGTATCCCGTCTTCGGGTTCTTCTGTCAACCGGATGCCCTTATACGCAGCTTCATTGATAAAACTGTAACTCCTGTTGATGAGATTCACACGTTTCTCTCTTACTTCCTTTTGTATATTTATGTAAGAAACTTCCTGGGAAAAACAGGTGGCTGGTAGTAAGCATATCGCAGAGGTATAAACGGCTGCTGCGTATTTTGATATGTTCATCCTGGTAATTTTAGATACAAATTAATGAAATACAGGACCAGGATATAGTCCATAAAAGCCAGGCACCGGTTAAACCTGACAAAGCATGAATATTAGTGGATGAAAGTTCACCTGGATTAACAACAAAGTTGGCCGCCTGTCAACCATAAGTCTGCTATAGTGGAAAAATATCCAATACCTCAGGATCCTGCCACAATTCGTCGCTATCGTAAATTGTAACTGCATACAACTGCTGAACCTGGTCATGAAAAGTATAGATAGATAGATATTCTCTGTATTCAGCAGCTGATGTATCCATGCTTTCAATGGCCTTCCAGTTCTTGTCTTTAATTAATAAACTTATAGCAGGATATTGTTGCCGGTCGAATATCATATCTGCAATACAATCCAGCTTAGTTACTTCAGCAACATCGAGGTCACTTTTGATGAGGATGGCAATGATTTGGTGATGGTATTTGTCCAATGGTAGTTTTTTAGCGGATCACTTTCTTAATATTTTTTCCATTGGCCTTCCTTTGGCAAGTTCATCCACCAATTTGTCGAGGTAGCGGATCTGCTGCATCAGTTTGTCTTCGATTTCTTCTACCCGGTAGCCGCAAATGACACCGGTAATTTTTGAAACATTGGGGTTTATCTGTGGCGCTGCTGCAAAGAAAGTTTCAAAATCTGTTTTGTCATCAAGCAGCTGTTGAAAGGCTTCTTTAGAATACCCGGTAAGCCAACATATAATTTCGTCCACTTCAGCTTTTGTGCGTCCCTTTTTTTCTGCCTTAGTAATATAGTGCGGATAAACACTTGCAAATGACATTTTAAAAATCCTTGTATTACTGCCCATTTTATTCTTAGTTGAGGAATAAAATTAATTATTTTTATTTTTTCAACTCTTAAGACCCGCATTAAAAAAGTGAACCGCCTGAAGCAATTCTAATAAAACGTATCTTCCGGCTTTAAAAACC
>JAKQJG010000033.1 GCA_029561305.1 Bacteroidota bacterium
GCTCCGGTTCCGATTATTCGCCCTTCTTTCAGCACCTCGGCATCAGCAGTATGAATATAGCATTTGGAGGAGAAGATGAAGGAGGTGAATATCATTCTATCTACGACAGCTATGATATGTACCGGCGTTTTAAAGATCCCAGCTTTGAATACGGCGTGGCGCTGGCAAAAGTTTGTGGCCATACAACGCTCCGCTTTGCCAATGCTGAAACGTTGCCCTTTGATTTTCGTTCGCTGCACAAAACCATCAGCCGCTATGTAGCAGATGTGATCGCCATGACGGATGATATGAGAGAGAACACTGCTTCTGAAAATGAAGCCGTAAAAGGAAAACACTTTGTTACAGCCAATAATGTAACAGAACCATTGCTGCCGCCTGCTATCAAAGAAGAAGTTCCTTATTTGAATTTCTCCTCCTTACAAAATGCAGTAGCTGGTTTAGAAAAAGCCACTCTTAATTTACAGACTACCAAAACCAGTGATGCAGCTGATGGAAAATTAACTGCTTTCAATACTAAATTATTCCAGGCCGAACAGGCCTTGCTCAACAACGGTCTTCCCCGCCGCAATTGGTACCGGCATAGCATATACGCACCCGGGTTTTACACTGGCTATGGAGTAAAAACCTTACCCGGTGTACGTGAAGCAATAGAACAACGCAACTGGAAGGAGGCACAGGAGCAAATTGAAACCACAGCATCTGCTATCAATAACCTGGCGGCTTACTTAGATAACGCGGCGAAGGATTTTCAAAAATAACCAAACGATAGATGTCAAAAGGGAATGCGGCCGTCGTAAAGTCAATATCATTTTCTCAACTATAAACGCCGTCGGGGTAGGCCCAACCCCGACGGCGGATTTTAGCCCCGTTGGCGGTTGGGCAGAAACTAACTTCAAGTCAGGTAAACAACATTGATTGAATAGATATATTTGGAACTTCTTTGTGCTTTCCTTGAATAAATGGATTGAATCAGATTTTTATCGTTTCCAACATACGATGTGAATTTATTTTTACATCACTCCTAAAACAATTTGATAATACAGTTATCACTCTTCATTTCCACCTTGGTTGCCCCCACGTTTACCAAAAGAAAAATTAGCATCGCCGAATTTATAACTCAAACTCAGGCGGAAGTTTCTAACGTTCCAGCGACGATAAGAGTCCTGGTAAAATCTTTCCGTATCATAAATAGTACCCCAGCGGCGGGAATTAAAAATATCATTCACCGCAAACGTGATGGTGGCTTTTTTGTTCTTCAGGAAATCTTTACGCAAAGCAGCATCTACATTGAACTGTGCAATTTCCCTGCCCTGTGGTATTACCTGTGGCGATTCATATTCGCCGGTTAACTGGAAACCGAAGTTGTTAAAAAAACTGCTTTTGGTAGTTTCGGTTTTATAATTCAATATCAGTTTGGCTTCCCAGTTAAAGCCTTTGTTGTTTAAGTTGAGTTCCTTCACATTTGCATTGACCGTCCGGTATTGCAGATCGATGGTAGGCATGATGTCAAAGTTTTTACTGAAATTATGCTGGAGGGTAAACTCTGCGCCATACCTGTTGGTGGTACTTGCATTGATAAAGGTGTTGACTATAGCATTGGGATCCACAGCAGCATTGTTCAGTTGCTGGTATTGTGCAGCAGTAATGGTGTCGCTGTATTCCGTGATATCGTCAGGATTATTGCGGAAATAAAGTACACCCAGGAAATTGCCGGTCTTGTATTTCCTATTATAATTGAATTCAAAAGAATTGATGAACTCAGGCCGCAGTTGTGGATTTCCTTGCCGCAGATTTACCGGATCATTGATATCAATAAATGGATTCAGTTGCCAGAAACGTGGCCGCCGGATGCGCCTCGAGTAATTAAACTGCAGTTCATTGTCTTCATTGATCTTTTTTGAAAGAAAGAAACTCGGGAAAAGTGCATTCCATATTTTACCGATACCAGCAGGATATTCATACCCGAATTTGAAAGCACTGTCAACCAGTTCGCCTTCAAATTTTGAATATTCTGTTCTTAACCCGAGTTGGTAACTGAATTTTTCTGATTTAGTTTTGCCAGAAAAAGTTGCATACGCCGCATGCACCGTTTCCGTGTATTCGTAATTGTTACTCAAAGGCAATTTTACTTCAGTGCCGTTATTATCTGCAAAAGCGGCGTAGGTATTATTGAACTCATTGCGGAAGCTTCTGATGCCGGTTTCAATTTTTGTAAGTTCAGTAACAGGGTTGGTGTAATCTAACTGGAATGTAAACTGGGTCTCTTTGTTGTCGCCTTCATTGCGTACCAGCGCCGTTTCCTGGTAGGCTGTACCGTCGGGGAAAAAGTAGGTATTGATAATATTGTTGCTTCCCGACCTTGTGCCGTAATTGTAATTCAAGTCAGCTACTAATTCCTGGCCCGTTTTAGGAAAACTGTGTTTGTAATTTAGTTTTGTACTACTCCTGTCAAAACCAAATTTTCCATCCGAATTTCTCTCTCCATAATACTCAAGTATTTTATTATTGTTGAGGTACTCCTGGTCCTGCACTTCATTGTTATTAAACTGTCCCTTTACAAAATTTTGCGATACAGTGATAGTGTTCCGGTTATCCATTGCATAATCTACTCCAAACCTGATGGAAGAAAATTTTCTTGACCTTTCATTCAGTGTGTATTGATTGAAGTAATCGGTGATGCTGCCATTTTCTTTATTCTCCCGAAGCGTTTGTCCTTTAGCCCTTCCTCCCGACTGGTTGTAGCCACCGCTTAAAAAGAAATTGAATTTGCCCTGCCGCAGGTTCAGGTTCAGGTTGGTACTGAAAAGTGCCGGTGTACCTCCGCTGATAGTGGCCAGCCCATTCATCCCGATCCGCTTGTTCTTTTTCAAAATGATATTGATGATGCCGCCAGAACTGGATGCATCAAACTTGGCCGAAGGATTTGTTATCAGTTCAATCCTGTCTACATGGTCTGCTGGTATCTGGTCAAGTGTAAGGATGGTTGGGGTGCCGTCAATAAATATCTGAGGTGTGCTGTTTCGCAATTCAACATTGCCTTCAATATCTACAGAAACTGAAGGAATGTTTTTCATAATGTCAACAGCGGTACCGCCTGCGGAAGTTAAAATTTTATCAGCCGTAAAGATCTTCCGGTCAATACCCATCGTTAAACCAGTTGCTTTTGAAACAATCACTACATCATCCATTTTTTTTACTTCCGGGCCAAGACTGATATTGCCAAGATCTTTTTCAATGCCACCATTACCGCTTCCTCTCTGCAGGTTGATGGTTTGTTCTGTGGTTTCATAACCTATTGCAGATATCCGTACCTGTATCCTGCCGGCAACTTGTATGTTTTCAAAACTAAAGTCACCATTGTCCTTTGTAAGCATTCCTCTCAGGATCGAATCTTTTTCCATTGGCTGTGAGCTGTCCGCAGGCAAAACCAGCAATTGTACCGAAGCAGCTGTTAAACCCTTTCCGGTGCGGCTATC
>JAKQJG010000043.1 GCA_029561305.1 Bacteroidota bacterium
TCCCCTTGCAGCAATGTATCCGAGATTGGGGTCAGGCCTTTTCGCGCTCTGTGGTGCGCGAGTCCTGTACCGGCCGGTATCAGACGTCCGACAATGACGTTCTCTTTCAGTCCCCGCAGTCCATCTTTCTTGCCCATGATCGCTGCTTCGGTACGTACTCTAGTCGTTTCCTGGAAGGAAGCCGCCGAAATGAACGAGTCGGTCGAGAGAGAGGCTTTGGTAATCCCCAGCAGGACATTTGCGTGCATCGCGGGTTGTTTGCCCTCGCTGATCATCAAGTCGTTTTCGCGCAAGAACTCTGAGCGTTCAACTTGCTCACCCAAAATGAAACTGGTATCGCCCGGATCACTGACGATGACTCGCCGGAGCATCTGGCGGACCACAACCTCGATGTGTTTGTCATTGATCTTCACACCCTGCAAACGGTACACTTCCTGTATCTCGTTCACTACGTACTCCTGTACGGCAAACGGACCTTTGATAGAAAGAATATCGGAAGGAGCTATCTGACCATCACTCAATGCAGCACCTGCTTTTACAAAGTCACCATCCTGCACCAGGATCTGGCGTGTCAATGGAACAAGGTATTTTTTCACCACGCCATCTTTTGCTTCCACTACGATCTCCCTGTTACCACGCTTGATATTACCAAATGTAACCACACCATCAATTTCGCAAACCACCGCAGGGTTACCCGGGTTCCTTGCTTCAAACAATTCAGTTACCCTTGGAAGACCACCCGTGATATCTTTCAGTTTGCTGAGTACCCTTGGAATTTTCACCAGTACCTGGCCGCTTCTCACTTCATCACCCTCTTCTATCACGATATGGCTGCCCACCGGAAGGTTATAAGACTTATGCTCTTTTCCTTCGATAATTAAGGCAGGTAATTTTGTTTTATCTTTTGTTTCAATTACCACTTTTTCCCTGTGACCTGTTTGCTCATCTGCTTCTTCACGAACGGTAACACCTTCAATCACTGCGTCAAACTTCACTTTACCTACTATTTCAGAAACGATTACATTGTTGAATGGATCCCATGTACAAATGGTGTCGCCTTTGTTTACTTTCTGACCGTCTTTCACGTTCAGTGTAGCACCATAAGGAACGTTGTTAGTGATCAGCAGACGGTCATTCTTCACATCCATGATACGAACCTCACCTGTACGGCCAATTACCACATGTACTTTCTTGCCTTCATTGTCTTCTGAAGTTACTGTACGCAGACCATCAAACTGGATCGTACCGTCAAACTTGGCACCCATGGTGGATTCAACCGAAGCAGAGCCTGCCACACCACCCACGTGGAAGGTACGGAGTGTTAACTGTGTACCTGGTTCACCAATGGATTGTGCAGCGATGATACCAACGGCATCACCTTTTTGTGCGGTGTAACCTGTTGCCAGGTTTTTACCATAACACTTCACACATACACCACGCTTGCTTTCGCAGGTGAGTACAGAACGAATTTCAACAAATTCAATTCCGCTATCTTCTATTTTTTGTGCAACCAATGGAGAAATTTCTTCGCCAGCGGCTACTAACAATTCTTCATTCAGCGGGTGGAATACATTGTGCAGGGATACACGGCCAGCAAGCCTGTCGCTCAATGGTTCAATGATATCCTCGTTATCTTTTAATGCCGAAGTTGCAATACCACGCAGGGTGCCACAATCTTCATCTTTAATTACCACATCCTGTGCAACGTCAACCAGCCTACGTGTTAAGTAACCGGCATCTGCTGTTTTCAAAGCCGTATCCGCCAAACCTTTTCTTGCACCGTGGGTAGATATAAAGTATTCCAATACGTTCAAACCATCTTTAAAGTTTGACAGGATCGGGTTTTCAATGATCTCACTTCCACTAGAGCCCGATTTACGTGGCTTGGCCATCAGACCCCTGATACCAGCCAGCTGTTTGATCTGTTGTTTACTACCCCTTGCGCCTGAGTCAAGCATCATGTAAACAGAGTTGAACCCTTGTTTATCGGCTGCTAATTCACGGATAAGCGTTTCAGTTATTTTAGTATCCACACGGCTCCAGATATCCACCGTTTGGTTATAACGTTCGTTATTGGTAATTAAACCCATATTGTAGTTATCCCAAACCTCGTCAACTTCACCGGTTGCATTGTTGATCAGTTCCTGCTTAATATCTGGAATGATCAGGTCATTGATACTGAATGACAGACCACCACGGAATGCCATACGGTATCCCAATGTTTTAATATCATCCAGGAATTTAGCTGTTGTTGGAACGTTGGTCCAGGTAATGATGTCGCCAATGATCTCCCTTAAAGATTTTTTGGTCAACAAGGCATTGATAAAACCAACTGTTTTTGGAACATGCTGATTAAATATTACACGGCCTACCGTTGTGTCAATCAGTTTGTAGGTTAATGAACCATCTTCATTCCTGAAGTTTGCTTTTACCTTGATGTGTGCATGAAGGTCAAGCTGGTTTTCATTGTATGCAATGATCACCTCTTCGGCAGAATAAAAATATTTTCCTTCGCCTTTAACTTTTTCTTCTGGTGTTGATTTTTTACCCTTGGTGATGTAATACAAACCAAGCACCATGTCCTGTGAAGGAAGGGTGATAGGCGTACCATTCTGCGGGTTCAAAATGTTGTGAGAAGAAAGCATCAGCAACTGGGCTTCCAAAATAGCTGCGTGGCTCAAAGGCACATGCACTGCCATCTGGTCACCGTCAAAGTCAGCGTTGAACGCCGTTGTTACCAACGGGTGCAGTTGGATCGCTTTACCTTCGATCAATTTTGGCTGGAAGGCCTGGATTGATAAACGGTGAAGGGTTGGGGCCCTGTTCAGCATTACAGGATGACCTTTCAATATATTTTCTAAGATATCCCAAATAACAGCTTCTTTTTTATCTACCAGTTTCCTTGCAGATTTCACTGTTTTTACGATACCTCTTTCAATCAGTTTACGAATGATAAATGGCTTGAACAATTCAGCCGCCATATCTTTTGGCAGACCGCATTCATGCATTTTCAATTCTGGTCCTACCACGATAACAGAACGACCGGAGTAATCCACACGTTTACCCAACAGGTTCTGGCGGAAACGGCCTTGTTTACCTTTCAATACATCACTCAATGATTTCAATGCACGGCCACCTTCTGCTTTTACAGCATTTGATTTACGGCTGTTATCAAACAGTGAATCGATCGCTTCCTGCAGCATCCTTTTTTCATTACGAAGGATCACTTCAGGCGCTTTAATTTCCAACAAACGCTTTAAACGGTTGTTGCGGATAATTACACGACGATAAAGATCATTCAGATCAGATGAAGCAAAACGGCCGCCATCCAATGGAACCAACGGACGCAGTTCTGGTGGAATAACAGGAATGTATTGCATTACCATCCACTCGGGACGGTTGTTGATCCTTGTATTGGCATCACGGAAACTTTCTACCACGCTTAGACGCTTTAAGGCATCTGCTTTACGCTGCTGCGAAGTTTCGCTTGCAGCAGTACTGCGGAGGTCATAGCTCAACTGATCCAGGTCGATGCGCTGTAACAGGTCATGCACCGCTTCCGCACCCATCTTAGCGATGAATTTGTTTGGATCCTCATCCGGCAGGTGCTGGTTGTCTTTTGGCAATGCATCCAGGATATCGAGGTACTCTTCTTCCGTCAACAGGTCACCAAAATTTTGTCCTTTATCTGCACGGATACCAGACTGTATTACCACAAAACGTTCGTAGTAAACGATGGTCTCTAATTTCTTAGAGCTCATACCCAGCAGGTAACCAATTTTATTTGGTAAAGATTTAAAATACCAGATATGTACCACCGGCACCACCAGTTTGATGTGGCCCATTCTTTCACGACGTACTTTTTTCTCTGTTACTTCCACACCGCAACGGTCGCACACAATACCTTTATAACGGATACGCTTATACTTGCCACAGGCACATTCATAATCTTTTACTGGCCCAAAGATCCTTTCGCAGAACAAACCATCTCTTTCAGGTTTGTAAGTACGGTAGTTGATCGTTTCAGGCTTTAACACTTCACCGAAGCTTTTTTCTAAAATGCTGTCGGGAGAAGCCAAACCAATAGTGATTTGTGAGAAAGTTGCCCTGGGGCGGTTTTCTTTTTTGAATGCCATATTCAGTTTTCTGTTTGTAATGTTTTAAATATGAGTGGTGAATGGTGAATTGTCAATGGTGAATACTGGCCACATTGACCATTCACCATTGCTCATTGACTACTCAAAATTCAGATCCAGCCCCAATCCCCTCAACTCATGCACCAATACATTGAATGATTCAGGAATACCTGGTTTTGGAATGTTCTCTCCTTTCACAATTGCTTCGTATGTTTTAGCCCTTCCGATGATATCATCCGATTTAAGCGTGAGCAATTCCTGCAAAATGTTAGAGGCGCCATAAGCTTCCAGTGCCCAAACCTCCATCTCACCAAACCTTTGACCACCAAACTGTGCTTTACCACCGAGCGGCTGTTGAGTAATGAGAGAGTATGGTCCGATTGAACGGGCATGCATCTTATCATCCACCATATGGTGCAATTTAATTACATAGATAACCCCCACGGTTGCTTTCTGATCAAAGCGGTCGCCTGTTTCTCCATCATACAAATAAGTATGACCGAATTTAGGTAAGCCAGCCTGTTCAATGTAATCAGCAATTTCTTCTGTGCTGGCACCATCAAAGATCGGCGTTGCGAATTTCAATCCCAGTTTTTCACCAGCCCATCCAAGAACAGTTTCATAGATCTGGCCGAGGTTCATCCTGGAAGGTACACCCAGTGGATTCAGTACAATATCAACCGGTGTTCCATCTTCAAGGAACGGCATATCTTCTGCACGAACGATCTTAGCCACAATACCTTTGTTACCGTGACGGCCCGCCATTTTATCACCCACTTTCAGCTTACGTTTAACTGCGAGGTACACCTTAGCCAGTTTCAATACACCTGCTGGTAATTCATCACCAATACTGATGTTGAATTTCTCCCTTTTATACCGGCCCAATTCTTCATTGTAGCGGATAGTGTAGTTATGCAGCAGGATGTTGATGAACTCATCCGTTTTTGGCTCCCCTGTCCATCCCAAAGGATTTACATTGAGGAAGTCAATATTGCTCAGGTTCTTCTGATTGAATTTAGCGCCTTTGCCGATCAGTACTTCACCAAAGTTGTTGCTCACACCCGCAGAAGATTTGTCTTTCAGCAAGGTCTGCAGTTTGTTCACCAGCATTTCAAGAATATCTGTTTCATTCTTTTCATGCGTCTTCTCAATCTTCTCTAAACTTGCTTTCTCCCTTACTTTAGCATTCTTATCTTTCTTGGCACGCTGGAACAATTTCTTATTGATCACAACACCTTCTGTTCCGCTTGGAGCTTTTAAAGAAGCATCTTTTGCGTCACCGGCCTTATCACCAAAGATGGCACGTAACAACTTCTCTTCAGGAGTTGGATCGCTTTCACCTTTTGGCGTGATCTTACCGATAATGATATCACCTTCTTTAATATGTGCACCGATACGGATGATACCGTTCTGGTCCAGGTCTTTAGTAGCTTCCTCACTTACGTTTGGAATATCCGGAGTCAGTTCTTCTTCACCCAGTTTGGTATCACGTACTTCTGTTTCAAATTCACTGATATGGATTGATGTAAACAGATCTTCTTTTACCACTTTCTCAGAGATCACGATAGCATCCTCGAAGTTGTACCCTTTCCATGGCATGAAGGCCACTTTCAGGTTACGGCCGAGTGCCAGTTCACCACCTTTGGTTGCATAACCTTCCGTTAAGAAGTCGCCTTCAGTAACTTTCTGTCCTTTGGTAACCGCAGGACGCAGGTTGATACAGGTTTCCTGGTTGGTACGTATAAACTTGGTGATCTTATACACTTTCAGGTCATCTTCAAAACTTACCAGCTGTTGCATTTCGCTCCTGTTGTAGCGAACATGGATTTCGTTAGCATCTACATATTCCACCACACCGGTTCCTTCAGCATGTAACTGGATCCTTGCGTCACGGGCAGCTTTTCCTTCTAAACCAGTACCAACAATTGGCGGGTCAAGACGCACCAACGGTACAGCCTGGCGTTGCATGTTCGATCCCATCAGTGCCCTGTTGGCATCATCATGCTCCAGGAACGGGATCATAGAAGCACTCAAACCAACGATCTGGTTAGGTGCCACATCCATGAACTCCACTTCACCCTTATCTAATATCGGGAAGTCACCTGTTTGACGGCTCTTAATTTTATCTTCAATAAAGTTGCCCTTTTCATCCATCGGGATATTTGCCTGGGCAATTTTAGCGGTATCTTCTTCTTCAGCACTTAAGAAAGTGATCTTCTTCATATCCGCCCTGCCGTCATTTACTTTATGGTAAGGCGTTTCAATAAAGCCCATTTCATTGATCTTGGCATGTACGCAAAGGGTAGATATCAAACCAATGTTTGGACCTTCTGGTGTTTCAATTGTACAAAGACGGCCATAGTGAGAATAGTGAACGTCACGAACCTCAAAGCCAGCTCTTTCCCTGCTCAAACCACCGGGTCCGAGCGCTGAGATACGGCGTTTGTGAGTGATTTCAGACAATGGGTTGGTCTGGTCAAGGAACTGTGACAACTGAGATGTACCAAAGAAAGAGTTGATAACGGAAGACAAAGTCCTGGCGTTAATAAGATCAACTGGTGTAAATACCTCGTTGTCCCTTACGTTCATCCTTTCACGGATGGTACGGGCCATACGGGCCAAACCAACACCAAACTGGGCATATAACTGTTCGCCTACGGTACGTACACGACGGTTGCTCAGGTGATCAATATCATCCACTTCACTTTTACCATTGGTTAATTGTACCAGTGTTTTAATGATGGCGATGATATCATCTTTAGTAAGTACTTTCTTTTCGATAGGGAAGTTCAAACCAAGACGGCGGTTAATTTTATAACGTCCTACTTCACCCAGGTCATAACGCTTATCACTGAAAAATAATTTGTCGATAATACCCCTTGCTGTCTCATTATCAGGCGCATCTGCACCACGAAGCTGGCGATAGATATGCTGTACCGCTTCCAATTCTGAGTTGGATGTATCCTTATTTAAAGTGTTGTAAATGATAGCGTAATCACCACTTACTTCTTCTTTTTGTATAAATACACTCTTTACGTCCATATCGGCAATCATTTCGATATTGGACTGATCCAGCACGGTATCTCTTTCTAATACAATTTCATTACGCTCCAGGCTCACTACTTCACCGGTATCTTCATCCACAAAATCTTCTACCCAGGTACGAAGTACACGGGCAGCCAGGCGTTTACCAATAAATTTCTCTAATTGTTTTTTATCAACCTTTACTTCATCAGCCATTCCGAATAATTCCAGGATGTCCTTGTCGGTTTCAAAACCGATAGAACGTAACAAAGTAGTTACAGGGAATTTTTTCTTACGGTCGATGTAAGCATACATTACATTATTAATGTCAGTTGCAAATTCCATCCAGGCTCCTTTGAAAGGAATTACCCTTGCAGAATAGATCTTGGTACCGTTCGGGTGAACAGACTGACCGAAGAATACACCGGGCGAACGGTGCAACTGGCTTACCACTACCCTTTCAGCTCCGTTGATCACAAATGTACCACGGGGCGTCATGTAAGGGATATTACCCAGGAAAACATCCTGGACAATGGTTTGGAAATCCACGTGCTCTTCATCATTACAGCTCAACCTGAGTTTAGCTTTTAATGGAACAGCATAGGTCAATCCCCTTTCAATACACTCATCAATAGTGTAGCGTGGTGGATCAACAAAGTAGTCTAAGAATTCCAGCACGAAGATGTTACGGGTGTCGGTTATAGGAAAATTTTCCTTGAACACACGGAACAAACCTTCCACGTTACGCTTATCGGGCGTAGTTTCCAACTGGAAGAAATCTTTAAACGACTGAATCTGGATTCCGAGCAAATCGGGTGTTTCTGCCAAGAGTTCAACTTTTCCAAAATTGATACGCTGAGCAGCGGGTGTTTTTGTTGCAGACATATTTGTTTATAAAACGTTTTATAGCTGAGAAGGGCTCTAATTTTGGCTTTGATACAACTAAATGTAGCATGCCTAAATTAAAGGATTGCAAAGGTAGGGGTATTAATTCAAAAATCGAACAGTTTCGATTGAAATTTTAGATTTTTGGTTTGATTTTTGATTAAACGGCCTTTTTTTATTTAAAACGCTGGTTTTCAAGTGATAAACGGGGCCCTAGTTCTTCACTTGTTATGCACAGGCGGAACCAATTTGGATAAAAAATTTGTATCGGCCTTTGAATTCTGCCTGGAATGCTGCTTAAATCACAGAAAAAGGTAAAATACCTATATAAAATTCTCCTTCACACAATTACACCACGTAATGTTACGTTAATGACTGTTACAAGAGGTTCTTTTTTATAGATTCTTGCAAGGCACCCAGATAAATACCCCGTTCTGCTTATCTCCGGTATTGCTGTTTTTATAAGAAGGAATAAAAACAAATCCAACAATCATGAAAAAGGTTTTAACATTTATCCTGCTTGCAGCAGCCCTTACCCAGGCTCCTGTAAAAGCACAATGCCCCCCCGGTGCATTTGCTTATCAAAGCTTGTATCCACAATGCCCCAGTGGTTGTGGTGTGTTGCTTTTAGGCTGGCCTGAAGGTGTTTTGGTAAACATTTACGGCGGTACCCCACTCACAATTATTACCAGTACTATTATTTCGGGCACTTTGGGTGGTCCGGGTACGGGTGATGCTTTTACCTGTGTGCCTTGCAATACCCCATTGGTATATGCATCAAATGTAAGTGGTGCCTCCAGCGGTTGTGTAATTGCAACGATTGGAGTAGTGCCTGTAAAACTCACCAATTTTACTGCTGCTTCAAATGGTAACAGCATTTTATTAAAGTGGACCGCTACGTCAGAAACCGGTACGGTAAAATATACGATTCAAAAAAGCAATAACGGCCGGTCGTTTACTGACCTTGGCAATATCAACGGAAAACAATTCGCAGAAAATGACTATAGCTATACAGATGCCGCTGCATCTGTTGGTTCTGTATTTTACAGGATAAAAGCAACCGAGGTCAGCGGAAGCACTACGTTCTCTGAAGTGGTGATGGTAAAAAGCCAAAACGATTTCGGTTTTAGCGTGTATCCCAACCCAGCCCTTGAGACATTTAAGGTAACCTTGCCTAATAAGTTTTTGCCAGCCACTGTTGAAGTGATCAATGCACAGGGTGCGGTAGTGCTGTCAGCAAAAACAAATCAGACTACATACACCGTGAGTCAATACCTGCAAAAAGGTATTTATGCAGTAAGGGTTACCGGTAATAATAATGAAAGTCTTACGCAGCGCCTGATCAAAAACTAAAAGGGCTGCAACTAAAAATAAAATAACCCGCATTTAGAGCGGCATCATACCAACTGGGATTAGATGGTAGCTTAATTGCCATTACAACCGGATGGTATTATAAGGTTTACTTATAGTTTCGCAAAAAAAAAGTCCCCGGTTAACCGTGGACTTTTTTTTATTCGTTGCAATCAATCATTACCAGATCTTCGCTCTGTCTTCTGCTTTGATAAACATCTTATCTCCTTCTTTTACATCAAACGCTTTATAGAAAGGATCAAAATTCATAGCGGGTCCGTTTACCCTGTGCATTTCAGGAGAATGGGGATCCGTTTTAATACGCACCCTCATACTTTCATCCCGGTCTTTTAAACGCCAAACCTGTGCATACCCTAAAAAGAACCGTTGGTCAGGTGTAAGTCCATCAATTTTTTCATTACCCTGCCCCTGTTTGGTCATCTTAAAGGCATCGTAAGCTATTGCAAGGCCGCCAATATCTGCCAGGTTCTCCCCCAGCGTCAGCTCACCATTTACCGGCTGGTTGTCAAGCACCGTGAATGCATTGTATTGTTTAACCACCACGCCTGTTTTGGCTTTAAACTTTTCCGCATCCGATGCACCCCACCAGTTTTGCATGTTGCCATTTTCATCATACTGGCTTCCCTGGTCATCAAAACCATGTGTCATTTCGTGGCCGATCACCATACCGATTGCACCATAGTTGATGGCATCGTCTGCATTTACGTCAAAGAAGGGGAACTGTAAAATACCTGCAGGAAATACAATTTCATTGTTGGTGGGATTGTAATAGGCATTGATCGTTGGCGCACTCAATAACCACTCCGTCTTGTCAACCGCCTTTCCGATTTTTCCTAATTTCTCTTTTTGTTCGTGTAGTTGAACGCTTTTGGCGTTGGCAAAAAAATCGCCTTTGCTGATGGATACATCGTCGTAGTTTTTCCACTTGGTTGGGTACCCGATCTTTTTAAGGAAGGTGTTTAATTTTACCAATGCCCGTTGCTTGGTGCTGTCACTCATCCAATCGAGGTTTTTGATCCTTACCTCAAAGGCCTTCTGAAGATTGGTAACCAGTTCGTCCATACGCTGCTTGGCAGCTTCTGTAAAATATTTTTTTACATACAACTGGCCCAGTAAGTCGCCGAGGCTTCCATCTATCCTTGCCACAATTTTCTTCCATCGTGGATCATTCTTCGTTTTTCCACTGTATGTTTTATTGTATTCAAAATTTGCATCAATAAAAGCCTGGCTAAGTAAAGAAGCATGATTAGCGATATATTCAAATTTCATCTTGCTCTTCCATGATTCAATTGGCTGGGTTGGCAGCAGTTTGCTCAACCCTGCGTAGTATTCAGGCTGACCAACATTCACACTGTCAATCTTTACATTCATTTTAGCAAATATCTGCGGCCAATTAATATTTGAACCTTGCTTATCAAGGTCAGCCACACTCATTTTATTGTAATTTTTTTTGGAATCCCTTTGTTCCACTGGTGTTCTGTTATATTTTGCCAGTTCAGTTTCCAAGGCCAAAACAGCGGCAGCATTCTTATCAGCTGTGGCGGCATCCGTACCTGTAAGGGTAAACAGCTTAGCTGCATACTTTACCAGGGCTTCCCTTGCTGCTTTGCTGGAACTGTCCTGTTTGGTATAATAATCCTTTTCGGGCAACGAAGTGCCGCTTTGGTAAAGGCTGAGGATATTGACGGTACTGTTCTTTTCATCTGCTCCCACATAAGTAGATATGATGCCATTATCATCTCCCGATGCTACGGTTTCAGCAACATAGGCCATCAGTTCTTTATAATCTTTTATAGCATCAATTTTAGCCAGGCCAGTTTTCAATGGCGCTGCACCCAGTTTTTCCCTGGTTACAGAATCCATTCCACTGCTATAAAAATCACCCAGCTTTTGCTCAATACTGCCCTGGGCGGCATTAGCTGCACCTGCAGCTTCCAGTATGCCCTGGATATTTTTTTGTGTTTCACTATACAGGGTATAATAACTGCCCCAGGCGCTTTGATCATCTGGAATGCTGGTATTTTTCATCCACTGTCCATTGGCATACAGGAAGAAATTATCCTGGGCCCGTACGGTACTGTCCATTCCTGTTTTATCAAAGAAAGAAGTTCTTTGAGGCGTTTCTTCTTTCTTTTCTGCGTTGTTACAGGCGGTAATTGAAGTTAGCAACATTGCTGGCAAAAACAATCTGTTGAAGTTCATATGAAAATTTTATTGGTTGCTGGTTTTACTGGTGCTTTGGCTGTAAATATTGCTAAAAAAAATCAGAACTGAAATATTTTTTGGTGAGCGGAAAGAAAGAATGTATAAAAAATCAGCACAGGCTATAAAAGGAGAAGCAAATCAAAAATAATAACATAAGCATTCCGCATTATTGGGTTAAGTAAAACCACATAAATAAGTTACAAATCAAATACATAGTAATGTACCATAAACGAAATAAGGAAGAATAATCATTGTTTGCCGGAAGCCACAATAGTTATAAAACCTTAAACTCATTTTCCAGCGTGGGGATTTCATCTTTAAATGAAAGAAGAAAACTTATGATGGCTTGCTTTTTTTCATTATCATTACAATACCTGTACAATTCAAACAAGCTTTTCCTAATGTGTATAGAAGGATAAAATGACGTAAGAAGGGAAAGAATTTCACCGGCATACCGGCTGTAATTACCACCATCCGAATTTTTCAATATGCTGAATACAATGGAATCAGGCATGTGCTGAAGGGCATTGATGCAAAGGACCGGCGCCTGCTTTCCTAAAAATAATTCCTCTATGAAGAATAACCGTTTTGTATCGCCGGCATTTGCTATTTGATTTAAATACTGCAGGCTGTCCGATAAGCTATTATTGTTACGCACAAATAAGCTGTATAAAGTGTCTTTCAGGCGGTATGAGAAATTGGGATACGTGTCTTTAATACCATAAGCAATATTAGCTAGACACAATTTTGCAGTATTACTGTTTTCCCGGTTATGCGTTAATTTTAAGATTGAATTGATCAGATCCCTGCTTTCAGTATATCCAAGACTGCTAACCTGTACCAGCATTTCCCTTAGCCAATCATTGTCGGAAATGTTGTCCAGTACAGAAGCTATAAAATCATGTGCGGATATTGAAATAGATTCTACAGCTCCCCTTGTAATAAGTCTCTTCAACTTGTCTGATCCCGTCTTGCTAAAGAGTTTCTCCAGGCGGAATATGCTATCAGGAAAATAATGGTATAGTGCTGCAACCTGGCAGATGTATTTTCTATCAGTTGGGGAAAGCTCGTCTGGCAAGTCATTTAATCCTTTCAATATCTCACCAAAAGACCTGTTGAAAATACAGCTGGCAATATTTAATTTTTTCCTTTCTGCTTTGCTTAGCGGTGTAAAAATTGTTTGTTCAATTAGGGGGTTGTCTGCAATACACAGGGAAGCAGCATTTTCTCCTGTGTCGGATTGCAGTTCGTGTAATGAAAATGTGGTTTCAACTTCAGATAAAATCAGGTTGCCAAATTTTTGACGCTTTTTTTCATTGATACTTACCGTATGAAGGCAATTCTGTTTGTATGTAAGGACTGCGTCATACCTGTCCATTATTGTCCTGGTACTTCGTAAATTTTCATTATCCGCCTTTTGTATTTGCCTAGTATAGGTTGCAGATTGTTTGTCGTTTTCTCTAAGCGAATAATTAGCCACATAAAGCCCATCATAATAATTTTCTATTGCAGGTGTGCTTTTTTTTACACCGCTCTCTTTGAAAACTTGAATAAATGACAATATTTTTTTAAGAACAAACACATGTTGGGTGCTGGTTGAATGGCAAGTGTAAAATTTATTGATGCCAACTGTTGTTAACTGCAAAGATGCCTTGATCGTATCCGGCGTGCCTGCACCCTGGTCATCACTATCTGAATAAATACATGTGATGCCGAGCCGCTCATCACCAGTGTACACGAAGAATAAAGTGCCTGTGGCTGAATACCGGGCTGTAGTAAAATGCGCCGGACTATCGCCGCCCCGGAATGATGAAGCATTTTCTGCAATATGCTGTTGCAGCGAAAAAGCATACTGCCTTACTGTGGGCTGTTGCGCATAAGCCCTCAGGCAACCCAAAAGTAAAATGCTTATACAATAAAAGGCATCGATAACCTGGCGCATGGTGATTAATCTTACCAATTTAGCTTTTTACTTAAGTCTTCGTCTGCCAATACGTGCTGGAATTGTAGAGCACTGCCTGTATTAAAGATATCATTTTCCTGCCTGAAAAGATCCCAGCAGTTTACATCGAGACCCTGCAAAATAATATTGTTGCACCTAAACCGGGGATACTGTGTAAAAGTGTACAACCTTCCCTTAAGCAACCTTAAATCAAAGCCCTGGTATACATCATTTAGTAAACTGAGGCTTTTGTTTTGTATTGCCAGGCCCATATTGGCATTAAAACTGATACCTCCTTCAATCAACCGCAATTCGCCACCTACCCCGGCATCAATTGTATTGCCTATACCTTCTCCTACGGGGCCTGGCACTGCAATTTCAGTTATTGATGTTTCCATGTAAATGGATTGTGAAACCATTGGAGTGATAGCGCCATTAACACCCGTTTTACTGATGGCTACATCAAAATCAACTCCCACACCAGTGGCGTTTAGGTAGATATCAACAGGCATTACCGCATTCAATAAATAGGTAAAAAAATCTGCCGAACCAAGCAGTTTAGCACTGCTGTAAGTCTTGTTTTGCTTGTAGGTCACTTCATCCCCGTTCAGGTCCCTGTCATCATCAATAACTGTAGTACCCAGCACTGTTAGTTTCGCCTTTGCATGATGCTTTTTTTGGGAATTGCTCTGGCTTGTAAATTCGCCATTCAGTTCATAAGCATTTAAGTCTCCTACACCTGGCACGGCTATTTTTATGTTTGCCTGGAAGCCGATGGACATATTATTATCCGTTGTTTTCGCAGCGGTTTTCAAACCCGCTGCATCCCTGTTTGCCTCCTGGATATTGAATGGTTTGATTGTACCTTTTTGAAACTGTCTGCCGCTTACAGTAACACCGTATCCGGCCACTTTAAATTTCTGCTCAGGTAAGCCCTTTTCCTGATTGATTTCAATTACCGGGAGGCTGGCTGCATTTAAACGGATCGGCGTACTGGATACAGCCCCGGTCAAATTTAAATTTTTAACTGCACCGCTATTTACCTTATCAAACCTCGTTGCTTTTGCTGTATTTGACAATAAGACCAACGGCCTTGCAGTAAGCACCCTGGGGGTGTTAGTAGCCTCTGACAACAATACTGCTTTTGAAATAACTGTTGATGCCGGTGTACCTGTTTGTGTAACACCAGCATCAGACAGCCGTTGTTCCACAGCATTAATTGTTGCCACGTATTTTGCCAAAGTCGTTTTCTTTCCATTTGGCAGTGTTACTATTTTTACGGCATCAGCAGCCTTCGCATTGGGCAAAAAAGCAGACATGGTATATGGCTTAAAAGGCTGCTTCACAGGTTTAGTCAACACAAATGTTTCTTTATTAAAAACTGGCTTTTGTATATTGCTTACCAGTGCCACACGATTAACAGCGGCAACCGGGGTTTGTGCAGTACCTTGCAACAGCACACGGTTGCTGTTTATTGTTGCAGGTGTCTTTGTTTGTGCCTTCGCAGCATCTATTAAGGATAACACCAAGAACATATTTAAAAGTATTTTTTTCATAACTTTTTTTTAAATAGTGATTACCCCTGCAGGCAGCCAGTATTTTCATGTATTACTGGCTGCCTGACCAGGATAAGTTTAATTTACTTTTTCCAAGATCCATATTTGGTTTGTGGCACCTTTTCTATATGGATTTTGCCGGACGCCACAACCTGCGTTGCCTGTATTAGCGTTATCTGCTTCCAATACTTTACCACTCCTTTCATTTTGAATAATATATTTATTAGTGGTTCCGATTTGATGGAAATACCAAATTTGGTTGTTGGGAACTATAGGTACGAAATGCTTATCATAAGTCTGTATTGCTGCATTATTAGCAGTTGACATATCTTTTACATCAAGCATTTTATCGGTATTTGGTACAATTACTTCTACACCATATCCAAGACCATATTTTTTAATGTCAAATTTTTCGTTATTGCCGCTCGCGGTAAGCCCCCACAACATTACGTTACAGCTATTATTCGTGTAGCAACTACCATTTACATTTAGATAACGACCACCTTTACCACATTTTATTTTATAAACGCCTTCACCATTTTTAAGCGCCGAACCTGCAAAGTTTTTTAATGCAGAAGCCAATTTATTTACGTTGCTGCTAATGGCTGCGGTCACAATTTCTATCATACCATCTGTAATATCCAATAAACCTTCTGTCACTTGGCTTGGATTTACTGCCCGGTTAATATCAAAACCTGATGAGCATCCCATAAAGGCTGTAGTAGGCACAGGTAGTGGAACAGGGACTTTGGTTTTTTCTGTAGCCGTAAGTTGGCGATGTGCTGCCTGCATATACCAATGAGCATGATGAAAACACATCCCACCCATGCCAGCTCCACCAAGATCTGCAATAACTCCTGGTGCACTCAATGCAATCCTGGAAATATCTCCTGCAGGCCTTTCGGGTGCATCGTAAACCATTGCATCCAATGATGGGTAAAAAACCCTCGTACCCGTAGGTTTTAAATTAATGTTAGGAACTGCCATCGCAAATACGGTAACCGGGTCATCAATAAAGTCAAAACGTTGTAATTTTTCCCTGTTACCCAATACAGTAATGAAATCGTTGTTAAAAGTAACATCACCAACCTGGGGCGGAGCATAAACATATACGCCCTGAGGGATTATGTTATGTACTTTGGCCAGATAATAACTGAATAATTGCGCTTGTCCGGCACCAAGACTATGCCCGGTTATCCATACTTTTTTATTTCTACCTCCTAATGCCGCTATCCTTGCACACATTCTTTCTGCAATTTTTGTTATAGATATCCACATCCCCTGATGCACTCTTCCCTTAAACGGTGATTGAGTATTATTTACAGCGGCTGGATTAAACGTTATAGGCTGGAAATCTGTTAATAACCATTCACCGGCCTTATAAACAACTGATCCAATATTGTTATTTTGTGCTACCCTGTCGGTACCCCTAAAGGTTACATAAATAGCTGTGGAGGTTGGTATAATAATAGCCTCAGGATCGTAGCCATCAAACTGACCAGATGTTGGCTCAAACAACTCCATATCCGCACCGTTGTAGGAAGTAACACTGCTAAAAAAAGGGCTGGTGATTTTCCTGAATTTTTCCATAAACAAACCACTATTCTGGTTTAAAGTATTAGCTTCATTGTCTATTTGGGATGGTGATTTTGTAGGCGTTTCAAACTCTATAATCCTGTCAGTATACACCGCAGTGGCCAGGTAGCTTAATAAATAAGCATTTAGGTCATTCCTTCCGGTAGCATTTACAGAAAAATTTGCATTAAATGTATTAGCTCCCTGACTGGTTCTCGGTAGCCCTATGGGTAAATTTCCGGTTACTGTAACTTGTGTTACTGTTCTTGGATTAACCTGTGCAGGTGATGAGCCGATATTAGCTAGGCTAATAGTTACTGCTACTAATAGTTTTTTCATTGTTATAGTTATTAAATTGTTACGAAAGTGTCATTCAGTCTACCGCATCATACAGCTAATATTAGCGATCGGCAAAAACGAAACCGTTTTAAAATTGTTATCCAGCACACAACGCATACCATAGTTCAGTATCACATTGCGGCTGATACGCCAGTCGCCGCCAAAATTGATGATGTAGGGATTTACCACATCCCACTTAACCGTACTCGTTACCACTGTTTTTCCGTCTGGCAGGGTCAGCACATCGTTCAATGCCTGTATGGGGGTTTTAAGTGATTTGGCTTCTCGGATAAATTCAGCAAAGAAGTTGTATACCGGTCCCCCGTAGCGGAAATTGATACCGAATGTAAAAAGCTTGTTGGCTGCAATCGCCGTCTGGCTGGTCTCTTCGCCGCTGTTATCATCCCTCACGGTAAAGGTTAGCTCCTCTTCATAGAACGATGACCGTATTAAGCCGGATATTAAGCCACGCTTGCCAACGCCAAAGCCAAAGTTGAGCCAGAAGGCATTGCCCGTATTCCTGTTAAGGGCCAGTTTGCGAAGGGAACCTGCACTGTCTGTACTATAGCTGAATACTTTGCCAAATGCCACATCGATATAGGCAGCATTCCAGTTATTCACTGCAAACTGTGCTGCCTCATTTTGTATCGCGTCGTTTCTTCTGCTGTAAAAACTGGCGAGCTGTGTATCATTGCTTCTTAACTCCTCTTTTTTGGCCGCCAGTTCAGAAGGCTTTACAATACTGTCAAGGGCAAGCAGTATTTCCTTTTCTTTTTGTTTCAATTGCAGTAATTCTTCCTCAAAATTTTTCTGTATGGCATCATAAGCCCCCTGCATCATCAAAGGGTCCTTTTGTTTGTACAAATTCATTTTTAATGCACCGCCTATTCTTCGTTCATCTCTTTCACCCAAGGTAGTACCCAGCGACAGGTCAAGCGACGCCATCATCCGCTGAAAATTACTGGCCTGTTGGTATTTGGTTAAATTTTTCCTGTTGTAAAACATTTCCCAAATGGGTTGCGCCTGTATAGCAAGATTGGGATTTACCTTCCAGTTCCTTAATGACCAATCCACTTTAAAGTTTTTGATATCTGCTGTACGGGCTACCTGGCTGGGAGCAGCACCCAGTAAATCAAATAATGGAGAGGTAGGTATCGCCAGTTCTCTTGGTGCCAGCTTTTCCACAGCAGTTTCCTGTGCATGCAGATGGTTCTCAAAAGCTACTAAAATAAAAATCAATACAGGTATTGTAAAATAGCGTTTATTCATAACTGATATTTTGACTTGATTTCACAAATATGCAATTTGAAATCTTTACCCGCAATCGCTAATTATAGCTATAAGAAAAGGCAGACAAAACAACAGGAAACGGTATCGTTTAAAATAGAGGTATAAAAACTGCTTCTACATTTGTGGCATTTACGATATTTTATATCATGGATAAGACCTCCGAAAGAAAAAAACACATACGGCCAGCGATATATATCAGACTGCTGAGTCCTGAAAAAGTTTACAAGTGGACGATGATACAATATGCCGAAAATATATGGGATGCAGAAGGCAGAATAGCATATGGCTTAACGTTAGTAACCGATATCTCCCACATAAAAAAAGAAGGCGTGGCGATGATGAGTATCCTTGATAGTTACGAAGATCATTGCCAGCATTTTTTTTGTACAGATGGAAAAGCGTTGCCCGACAGCAGCACCCAACTGCCTAAGTTAAGCAACCGGGAAATTGAAGTGCTCCGCTACCTGGCCGTTGGCAACAGCAGCAAACAAATTGCAGCACAGCTCAATATTGCAGTCAAGACCATTGATAACCATCGCCAGAGCCTGTTAAAAAAGACAAATTCCAAATCAGCTGGAGAATTGGTAGCATATGGAATTAATATGGGATTTATTTGAGAGGGGTTGGGAGTTACGGGTTACGGGTTTGATGTGTAAGGTTTAAAGTTTAAAGTTTAAAGTTTAGAGGTTTAGGGTTTAGGTTGCGGGTTAACGAGTTGCAGGTTGAGGGGTTTCGGGTTGAAGGGTTTGGGGTTAAGGATTTTTGATTTAGGGGAATTATTATACCAATCTTTGTTTGTGTGCCAAAGCAACCGCTTCGCCGAGGGAATGCACCTGTAGTTTTTCGTAAATCTTTTTTACATGGTTGTTCACAGTGAAATAACTGATGCCCATTTGGTCAGCAATCATTTTATAGCTTAAACCTTTGGATAAAAATTTCAGGGTTTCGGTTTCTTTGGTAGTGAGGTTATAAGGCAGTTGTGCCGGTTGTTCATTAAAATACCGCATTACTTTTAAAGCGATACTGGGGCTCATGCTGGCACCTCCGTTCATCACCTCATCTATACTTTGTGCAATTTGTGTAATGGAAGCCGTTTTTAAAATATAACCTTCCGCACCAGCCTGGATTGCTGCAAACACCTTGTCCTCATCATCAAAAGCTGTTTGCATGATCACTTTAATATGGGGATTGTTTTTTTTCACCATGCGTACACCATCAATGCCATCAGACACCGGCATTTCAATATCCATCAGGATCACATCAGGATTGGCAGCTATCATATCCGCTTCAATATTGGCGCAGTTTTCAAAGCTGCCGGCAAACTCAATACCCGGTGTCAACTGCATAAAAGCTTCCAGGCTTTCCCGCCTGGCCTTGTTATCATCATAAACTGAAATACGTATCATAGCATAAAAATAAGGGGTAAATGTTTTATGGTTTATAGCTAATTGTAGCCATAGGGAAAACACAGGAAATTGTCACTCCTTTGCCTGGAGAGGAATTAATAGTGCATTGTCCGTTTAGCTGTTTAGAGCGCTGCTGCATATTCTGCAACCCATTTCCCTGCTTTATATTTTCTACCGGAAGTCCCTTCCCGTTGTCGCTAATAGTTAAAAATACTTTTCCTTCCGTTTGCTTTAATGAAACGACTGCTTTAGTTGCCCCGCTATATTTTGCAATGTTATTGATGGCCTCTTTCGCAATGAGTAAAATATTTCTTTTTGTCTCAGGGTTGGTAATAGCAGCCGCTATTTTTTCGTCAATATCAAATTCACATACAATATCTTTTGGCGAGAGTAATTCACTGGCGTAATTTCTCAACCTTGTTTCGATGCTTTGCTTTCCGTCGTCAGCAGCTTTCAGACTCCACACCACATCACCCATCCTGTCCACCAGTCCCCTGGAAATATCAGCAATTTTTCCCAGCATTTTTTTACTCTCCTGTGGCTGCGTATCCCACACACTGGCCGCCAGTCCACCGTAAATATTCATGCTGCTGAGTGATGCTCCAATGTCGTCATGCAGGTCCCGGCTGATCCTGTTCCTTATTTCTATTTCATTTAACTGCCGTCGATGATAATACCTTGTTACAAGAAAGAGTACAATAACACTTATCAGGATAAGCAATACAATGATCAACCGGGTATTCGCAAGAGATTGTGCTTTTTTCGAATCTTCTATTTCCAAATTCGCCGCTCTTGTTTCATTGCCAATACTGGCAGCCACCAGCAAAGTAACCTGTTTGTCGTAACTGTCCATTTGCCCGGCATATAAAGCAGCTTTTTGTGCAAGGGCTTCTTTTAACAATGCCCCGTTGTTAATTTTATCCGATACAGCAATGGCGTCTTCTAAAAAGTCTTTCTTAAAAAAACTATTAATGATTGTTGGCTGTTGCTGTATCAATTCAAATCCTTTTTTCAGGAAAAAGACAGCGCTGTCTGATTGATTAATTTTTTGATGACATTCGGCGAGATCGCCATAGGCAATCAATGCCAGGTCAATCTGTCGGTGTTTTAAACCCAATTGCAAAGCGGTGTGCTGGTATCCTATCGCATCCTGGTACAAACCCTGTTCAGCGGCAAGAATGCCCAATAAATTTTGGGCGGCAGCCACACCCCGGTAAGAAGGAATTTCGGATGCCAGCTGCACCGAGCGCAGTAAACGTGACCTTGCACTATCATATTTTTTCATTTTTAAAAACAGCTCACCCAGGTTACCATACAGGTTATGTGGTTTTGAGATCACTAAGTATTTGGGTGCATATGGCGGCTGCCTGCAGTATTTGATCCCTTCTTTAAAATAGCTAAGCGATTTAGAAAAGCTATCGCTGTTCATTAAAAAAACACCGGAGATATTATAGGCCGTTGCCAGGTAGATACTGTCTTTGAGCTGCTTTGCAATAGAAAGCGCACGTTCACCTTCTTTTAAACCAATTTGTTTAAGCCCATTGTAGTAATAGGTGATGGTTTGATTGACGGCCAAATAAAAATTAAAGTGTGTGGGCTTTTTTATTGGTACCAATGAGGCAATTTCATTCAGCCAAATTTGTGCACTGTCGTACATGTCTATATCCATAAACTGATCTGCGATATAAAAGCACGTGTTCATGTAAGCGCTGTCGCCTTTTATGTATGACAGCACTTTTGCTTTGGCAGAGTCTATCCTAATTCTTTCGGCAGACTGGCAGCATGCAACTACAGGTGTCAACAGGGAAAAAACAAGAATAGCTAATACTAATTTGCTCATTATGCACTGGTTTTTCTTCTGGCAGGTACTGGCGCCCAGCATAATCCTGTTTTTCAAATTTATCGTATATTATTGAACTGAAACCTGCGGTTTATTATTATGTAATACAACTCTTACCAGTACAGAATGTGATATTGACTTTTCCGCTATCCACAGCATCCCTTCCCTTACTTGCTGCAAAATATCTTTTGCTGTACCAATATCCTGTATACTCAGCAGTGCTGCCTCCTCTACCTGGTAAGTGCATTCGATATTTTTAGGTTCCAGTATTTCAAGCCCATATCTTTTTATCCTTGTGTTCAATGCTCCGGGTATATTTTCGGGTAATAAATTGAGTGCCCATATAATGTCACTTACTTCGTTCATAAGTGACATTGTATTCGTATTGATCTCCTGCAGGTACTCTTTTACTTTTGCTGTATCCTTATCCAGCAGTTTGTCTGCAACAGCTGCGTACACATGCATACTGCTGAGTGCTGCACCTACATCATCGTTAAGTGATTTAGCAATAGCTGCCCGGCTTTCTGCTAATTCCAATGAAAATTGCAACAACTGATTTTTTTCATCAGATAATTTTTTAAACCGGTAGCCCAAGGCTCCGGAAAAAATAATAATGTCGATAAAACTTCCGATCAGATAAGGTTCTACACCTGACAGCCCGAAGTAACTTTGTTTAAAAATAAAGGAGAACACAGAGAACATTGCAAAAAAAGCGTACACATAAGATCCGATAATGATCGTTTTTTGAAAGACCGTAGTCCGCACCCGCCATGCCATTGCCAGGGCAAAACCCGCCACTGCAATGGTGGTTAACCTGGATAACCCATAGGCAAAGCCGGTAGTTACCCCTGGACCAATTAATACTGCTTTGGTTACATGTACAACGATGGTAATGCCTGAAAAGATCAGTAAACCGATCCAGCACCATTTTATAAGCGCTGGCTTTTTTGTTACTTCCAGCGTTACTGCTGCAAAAGTGGCGTAGCTGCTGTACATCAGCACCTGCAGTATTTCTTCTGTGGCATAATACCAGGTATTGGCAGTGGGAGAAAAAGGATCATAGTTATTACTGACCAGTTTAAAGATCAAATAAGCGGAAGCAGAAAAAAGATAAAGGCTGTAGTAAAGAAGGAACCTGTCTTTTTGCTGGATAAAAAGCATGGCATGGTAGATGGCAGCAATCAATGAAGCCCCCAGCACAAATATTTCTATCAGCAGCAATTGCGTCATCAAACAATGTTATTCTTAATGGCGTACGAAATGGCTTCACCCACGGAATGAACCTGGAGCTTTTCGTAGATCTTTTTTATATGACTGTTAACGGTATAATAACTGATGTTCATTTTATCGGCCACCATCTTATAACTCAGGCCTTCGGTAAGATTTTTAAGCACTTCTTTTTCTTTTGCTGTAAGTGCGGTGACTGAATTATCAATGGCAGGTGAACTGTTAAAGTGCTTCATTACCCTCAGTGCCACGCTCGGCGTCATAAAAGCGCCACCATTATTAACATCCACAATACTTTGAATGATTTTTTCAGCAGATGCTGTTTTTAAAATATAACCCTCTGCGCCCGCCTGCAGGGCAGCAAATATTTTTTCCTCATCTTCAAACACGGTCTGCATCACAATTTTAATTTCCGGGAAAGACTGCTTTATTTTTTTTACGCCTTCAATGCCATTTACATTCGGCATTTCAATATCCATCAAAACCAATGATGGTTTTAATGATTCCATATCCTGCTGTACGGTGCTGCAGTCGCTGAAGCTACCAACACATTCCACGCCATCGCTAAGCTGCAACAGTGCCTCCAGGCTTTTTCGCCGGGCATTGTTATCATCATATACTACAACACTTATCATCTGGTAAATTTCACACTATTAATTATAAAGGCACATCGCTAATATTAGGGATAGGTAGCGTACTGGTAATGCAGGTGCCGGCGCCCGGCTCCGTTACCATCACGGTATGGCCACCCATTGCTTTTGCCCTCGCTTGCATGTTAGCCAGGCCATTACCTGTTTTAGAATATTTTACATCAAAACCCTTTCCATCATCCTTCACGGATAAAATTATATGCTGGTTTTGTTTTTCAACAACAATTTGTACATTTTTTGCTTCGCTGTATTTGGCTGCGTTATTGATAGCCTCTTTCGCAATCAGCAGTATATTTTTTCTTGCCGCCATATCACAGCATACGGTTTCTATCGTATTACCGAAATGAAAATGGCATGCTATGCCTTTTACCAGCAGGAGGCTGTTTGCAAAATGCTTTATTCTTGTTTCAATGCTATGTACTTCATTTGCAGCAGGCTGCATAGCCCATACAATATCTTCCATATTGCTCATGATACCTTCGGTGTTACACGAAATCTGCTGAAGCAATTCCCTGGCTTTTCCTGGTTCTTTATCCATCAGCTTGTTTGCAAGAGCGCTGTATATGTGCAGGCTGCTGAGCGATGAACCAATATCATCATGCAGATCTTTACTGATACTGCTGCGTACTTCCTGTATGTCCAGTTGCTGCTGCAGCAGTTTAGCTGTTTGTACGGCCAGTGATTCTCTTTTTTGGGTTTCCAGCAGCAGGCTCTGCTGATACATTGCTTTTTCCCTATAGGCTATCTTGAGGCGATAGCCCAATGCAGCGGATAAAAAAACTGATTCTGCCAGCATACTGATCTCTAAAAAATATAATCCACCAAAGGCAAGGTTATCCTTGTATACAAACACATTCATTACAAGGCCGGAAAGAACGCCGGTAACAGACAGCAACGTGCCTGCGATGATCAACTGAAAAAAAGTTTCTTTTCTAAACTGTAGCAGGCGGAGCGTCAATAACAATCCAAAACACATACAACAAAAGCTGGCAGCAGTGATGATAATGGTGCCGATTTTATATTGATCGCCAGCCAGCCTGATAAAAAAGTACAGCACTAAAAAAGAAGGGACAAAAACCTGCAGAAATTTCCAGCAGTTGTAATAAAATTTTTCCTGCCGGGTAATATTCAATATCACACCGAGGAAATTTACATACATAAGAAATGCAAAATTGGAGAGAATTGGATCGAGCGTTTCAACTGAAAAGTAAGATAACGGGTACACATCAGTCAGGCGTGAATCCAGCAAACGGATCACATTAAATACGGCCATCACTAAAAGGTAAAAAGCATAATTGCGGAATGCTTTATCATTCTGCTGCAGGTAAATAGTGAAATGAAAGATGCCAAGAATGGCAAGGGCTCCAAAAGACACTAAAAGCAGGTAGGTAATTTGCTGCATAATTTTGATTGCGTTTACAACTTTACTTCGCTTTCCTTTCCACCAATATCCACAGGAAATACACAGGTAATAACTACGCCCATGTCCTTCGCAGAAACAATGTCACAATATCCATTCAATTGGGTGCAACGTTGGTGAATATGCTGCAAGCCATTTCCCTGAGGCACTTCGCTTTGAATGAAACCTTTGCCATTATCGCTGATGATCAATTGCATTTTTCCCTGCTCCCTTTTTAATATAACACCTGCCCTGGTGGCTTCGCTGTATTTTGCAATATTATTGATGGCTTCTTTTGCTATCAGCAGCATATTTTTTCTCACGGCTGGCTTGATGATGGAAGCGGCTAAGCTTGCATCCAGGTCAAATTCGCAAACGATATTCTTAGGTGCCAGCAGTTCGTTGCTGTAATTTTTTAATCTTGCTTCCAGCGTGTACCTATTTTCATCCGCTGGTTTCATACTCCAGACGATATCGCCCATTCTTTCCATCAGGCTTTTGGATGTTTCTGAAATACTATCTACTAATTTCTTACTTTCTTCGGGTTGGGTCTTCCATAAACTGCCGGCCAGGTCGCCATACAGCGACATACTGCTGAGAGACGCACCAATATCATCATGCAGATCTGTTGTGATCCGTTCCCTTTCCTTTGTAATCAACAGTTGTTGTTCCGCTTTTAATCTGATGATCTCATTTTCTTTTTGCAGTTTCTCCAGTTTTCTTTGTTGTATCCTGTTTACCATGTACATAACCAATAACAGAGCCACTACCGACAGACTCAATAAAAACCACCAGGTCCGGTAATAGGGCGGTTGAACAACGATATTCACTTGTCTTACTGCAGCAGTTGAATACACATTATCCTCCCGGTAATTTAACTCGAGTATATAACTGCCAGGTGATAGATTAAACATAGTGATATCATTGCCATTATCAGTTTCGGACCACGCTGTCTGCCCTTTTAAACGGTACATAATCTTCAATACATCCGTTTTAACAAGGTGCAGGGCCTGTAGTTTAAAAGTAAGAGGAACAGGATTATAATCATATTCCACGGTAGTAATATAATCAGGATTTATATTACTTTGGTATGGCTTGCTGTTCAATAAAATATTTTCGACTACCAGCCTGGGCTGTATGGTATCCCTGTCTGCAAAAGGCGGCTTGAAATAATTAACCCCTTTTACGCCACCAAAATAAACATACCCGTCTCCGTCAGTGGCAAACGCCCTGTTGTTATATTCGAGTGCCTGTAAACCAGGATCTTTGTTAAAATTGCGTACCTGCCCGGAGCTGCTATTGATGGCTACTATTCCCCTGTTTGTGGAACACCATATCCAGCCAAATTGATCAGGAATTACAGCATATACAAAATCATTGGCCATCCCATCAGCAACAGTATAATGTTGCAAAATAGAAAATGTTGTATTGTCCAGTTTATATACTCCCTTTTCAGATGCTGCCCACAATATCTTTCTTACAGAATCTTCCACAGTCATCAATAGAGAATAACCCAGTTTCACTTCCTGCTTTAATTGAATCAACAGGTCATCCGTATATTCAAATATTTTCAAAGGCTGCCCGGCAACCGACAAGGCGAGTCGCCCGTGCGACAACTTACTAAGGTGATTAATATTACTGCTGCTGAAGGCGGGCAACAACCTCCCTGTGCCAAGCTGCCTGTTAATATCAAACACGCCATCAATTCTTACCAATAATAGTTTATGACCGGGAAGCTCCACAAAATTCCGGATGTAATCAACAGCAGGATTCACATTATGACTGAAGGCTGTTTTCTGAAAACGGTTATCCTTTAAAGAATAGTACCACAGATCATAGTTGGTATTAAACCAGATCCTGTGTGCAAGGGAATCATAATATATCTGCCTGAAAAAACCGGGCATCTTCAGATCGTCAACAGAGGAAAATATCTTTTCTACTTTACCGGAAGCCTTATTTATTCTGGTAAGGTAAGAATCCGATACCCACAATACAGTATCCGCTACCGTTATACTCTGTATGGTACCTGACCGCAGACCACCCTGTTTGCCAACCGCTATTTTCCGCATGAATTTTTTTGACAGATCAATCACGGCTGTATATTCTCCATTGGCATTCAGCCATAAACGCTTCCATTTATCTACATAGATACAGGCGGTGGCGCTGCCACGGTGCAATTCATTGTCTAAAACGGAAGGTTCAAAAACCTGTTCTGCTTTGTTTCCGTCTACCGACAACTTTATCAGATGAGCATTTTCATTAGAAACCCAAAAGCAGTCATCCCCTGCCTTTACATGCCAGGTATCCACGTCAGTCAGCAGTTTATGATTACCCTGCAGGTACTTTTGTACTTTTTGCCTGGTGTCAAACAATAGTACGCCCTTATCTGAGGCAATTGACAGCATGCCGCTTTGCAGGTGCAGCGACAGGTTTTTAATAGTGATACTTTCCCCTGGCTTTGCCTTGTTGGCGGTTAATCTATATTCTTCGAATGAGTTCTGCGATGGACTGATTTCATACAGGCGGTTGGCATTTGCCATCCAGATTTTTCCGTCACCGTCCGTTTGTGGAAACATTACATAAGGGTCAATAATGGCAAGTTTCTGATTCAGATCATACAACTGCCGCGTAAGTTTAGTACGGCAGTTAATAGCCATAAATAACAAGTCATCTTTCAGGAACCATATTTCATCGCCTGCAGCTGCAAATGGAATAATCCGGCTGTTGCCGCTTCCCTTTTTCTGAGGAATGTGAATTCTATAAAATGTATTTTCATTCTGTTGGTACCTGTACAACGCATCCCGTGAGCCCATCCAGATATCTCCCTGTTGATCTTCCACGATGCCAAAAATCTGTTTAGGTGCCTCGCAACCACTGTAGTAAACAGCATCGGTAAAATGAAAAAAACGTTTGCCATCATACCTGTTGATGCCATCCTGCGAACCGATCCACATATATCCTTTTGAATCCTGCAGCATGGAAAAATTGGTGGCCTGACTCAACCCGTCCTGTGTGGTTAAAAAAGTAATATGGTATTGATCAGGATGTAACTGTGCAACTCCCGTGTAGTGGAAACAGCAGCTGATGATGTGGGCCAGGAAAAAATAAACCGGTTTCATTACAGGCATTACACAGAGGCATTTATATTAGGATTTTAAATGTATTGTATTTTTAGATACAATGTTGGGTAATACCAGAATTACTGGTTTGTATAAAAAAAAGCCCCCCGGTAAACCAGGGGGCTTTCACTAATATTCTGAAAAGAAATTAAGCTATCTCAACATCAGCACCTGCTTCAGTCAATTTAGTTTTCAGTTCTTCGGCTGTTGCTTTATCAACGCCTTCTTTAACTGGTTTTGGAGCGCCATCAACTAAGTCTTTTGCTTCTTTCAAGCCTAAGCCAGTTAATTCTTTAACGATCTTAACAACCGCTAATTTGTTAGCACCACCGCTCTTCAATACTACATTGAAAGATGTTTTTTCTTCAACAGCAGCGGGCGCATCACCTGCACTCATTACTACTGCAGCAGCAGCTGGTTCAATACCATACTCTGATTTCAGAAATTCTGCTAATTCCTGTACTTCTTTTACTGTTAAGCCTACTAAACTTTCAGCTAATACTTTTACGTCTGCCATGTGTTTAAATTTTTTCCGCCTTCATTGTTTTGGACTCCGGCGGAGAGTTTAAAAAAATTTGTTTATAATTAATTAGCTAATCAGCTGATGTGCTAATGTGCTAATCTAATCCTGAAATTAAGCTTCTGCTGCCGGTGCATCAGCGGCCGGAGCCTCTGGTGTTGCAGGTGCTTCTGCTGCCGGAGCTGCCGCTACCGGTGCTTCTGCTGCTGGTGCTGCTTCTGCAACCGGGGCAGCTGTTTCCACAACTGCTTCTGGTGCCTTGGCTGCATCTTTATTTTGCAAAGCGCCCAATACACGCTGTATAGGAGATTGCAGTAAACCGATCACTTCACCGATCAATTCATTCTTCGTTTTGATCTTCGTAAGTGCAACCAGCTGGTTATCGCCTACAAATACATCACCGTTAATGAATGCTGCTTTCAGCGATGGCTTTTCGCCTTTGCTTGCCTTACGGAAACCTGCTAAAATCAGAGCTGGTTCTTTAGGGTTTTCGCTAAAAAGCAATGCGGTTACTTTATGCAGTGAATCATATACGCCACTGTATTTTTCTGCGTCGATGCTTTCCAGTGCTTTTTTGATCAATGTATTTTTAGCCACTTTCATTTCAACTTGTTTGTTGAAACAGTGCCTGCGGAGATCACTTATCTGTGCTACAGTTAAGCTCTCTGTATCCGTGATATAGAAGTTGTTGTACTGGCTGAATTTACCTTTCAGCACGTCGATCACTTCGTTTTTTTCCTGTTTAGTCATAACAAATATTTTTTTGCCTTTTCATTCCTTCCCTTTGAGGGGAGGTTAGGTGGGGCTTTAGTTAGAAACTGATTTTGTGTCGATCAAAATGCCTGGGCTCATCGTACTGGCCATGCTTACACCTTTAAGGTAGGTACCTTTTGCAGAAGATGGTTTTAACTTAAGCAATGCATTGATCAATTCCTGGCTGTTTTCAGCGATTTTATCGGCACTGAAACTTACACGGCCAATAGAAGCATGGATGATACCCACTTTATCAACTTTGAAAGCGATCTTACCACCTTTTACTTCAGTGATAGCACCTGCCACATCGTTCGTAACCGTACCGGTTTTAGGGTTTGGCATCAGGTTACGAGGACCTAACACTTTACCTAATTTACCAATTTTAGGCATTACAGATGGCGTAGCGATGATCACATCCACATCCGTCCAGCCACCTTCAATTTTTGTAATGAATTCGTCCAGTCCAACATAATCAGCACCAGCACTTTTTGCAGCTTCTTCTTTATCAGGCGTACAAAGCACCAATACTTTTTTCGTTTTACCAGTACCGTGAGGTAAACTAACTGTACCACGGATTGCCTGGTCAGCTTTTTTAGGATCCACACCTAATTTGATATGCAGGTCAACTGAACTGTCAAATTTAGTAGTGTTTATTTCTTTAACCAAGGTAGATGCTTCTTTGAGCGAGTAAGCTTTGTTACTATCAACCTTAGCGTTGGCTAATTTTCTTTTTTTAGTAATCATTGTCTAAAACTTTTTGAGTTGATAATATTAATTTTCCCAAGGCGCTTTACCGTCAACAGTTAAACCCATACTTCTTGCTGTACCGGCAACCATGCTCATGGCACTGTTGAGGGTAAATGCATTCAGATCGGCCATTTTGTCTTTGGCAATTTCTTCCACCTGTGCCCAGGTAACCTTGCCCACTTTCTGGCGGTTAGGTTCTTTACTGCCACCTTTAATTTTAGCAGCATCCATTAACTGAACGGCAGCCGGGGGAGTTTTAATTACAAACTCAAAAGATTTGTCGGAAAAAACAGTGATTAAAACGGGAAGTACTTTCCCTTGTTTATCCTGGGTTCTGCCATTGAATTGTTTGCAGAACTCCATGATGTTGATACCTTTAGAACCCAGTGCTGGCCCGATGGGGGGTGCTGGATTGGCTTGTCCTCCTTTACATTGGAGTTTAACATAGCCCGTGATCTCTTTTGCCATGTGTTACATTTTTTTGGTGATAACGTCTCCAGCAATGGCTGGGGACTCCCAAGTTATAATCTGCCTTCACTAAAGCTATGGCAGATGAAAAGAACTATTTGGGGCGGCAAAAGTAGGGGAATTTAGGGAAATGGCAAATGTTTTTTTAAACATTTAGTTGGGCAAGCCTGCACATCCTTTCTAAAAAAAATTATACACCATACCGGCACTAATTCCAAAAGTACTGTAAACCGACTTAGCAGTTGAATTAAATATAGAGTTATACGGTTCGGTTGTTCTGTCAAGAGGTATATACTTTTTGGTTTTTGCCGGCAGCGCAGCGTACGTGAAGTAGAGCCCGCCTCTAAATGCAAATGACTCCGTTATCTTTCGGTGCAGGTCAAAGCCTGCATTAACGGCAATGGCATAGCGGTTCAAATTCCTGCTTTTATCACGATAATTTTTATCATCCGTAAAATCATAACTCTTTTGTAACTGGGAAAAAACACTGATGGCCCCAGGAGAGGTATTTTGACTATTAATACCTTGTGAAGTAATGTATACATTATTGGGAGAAGCTGGATCAAGGTAATTGTCATACACGATGGCTTGCCGGGCTGGGTTTACCTGGTAGATACCGCCCACATTGATCAGTGCATCGTAGTCCGAAGTGTTTTTAAAGATCACTACAGAAGGCCCAATCTTAAAATTTGCTGATGACAAATTCCTGTTACCAAGGTGTACCCTGTAGTTGAACAGTATGGGGAAATTAAGCATATAGTAAGTGATCTTCTCCTGGAGGCTGCGGATAGTTAGTTGCCGCCTGTAGAAATCTCCCCCATCAAACGACTTGTAGGTATACACAATGGGGTCGGTCAATGTATAATTGGCAGTATACCTTGAAAAAACAGCGCCTACCGACACCCCCATTTTCCTTTTTTTACCAATATAAAATATAACATTTCCCCCGGCACTGATGCCGGTAATAGAACCTGGATTATTCAGCATACCTTTTTTTGACTGCAGCACATCCACCGCATCATTGCCCGCTTCATCCAGGTAACCCAATTGATTCAATTCCGGCAAATTTATGGTGGTGGAATTAACCTGGAAACCAACAAACACATCGCCCAGTATTTTTGAACTAAAATAAGAAGCCGGGCAACCCAGGTTACTTAAAATACCATAAGTTGTTTTACATTTATCAACAAGCACCGTGGTAAAAAAACCGTCACTGCCTTTTGCTACATCCGTTACGCCATCGAAATCAAAATCCGGCATACCACTGGCCGTAAAATCGCCCGGCTGCTGCGGAAGACTATCGTCTGCATTCAGCACCACATCTTTATCATCATCATTCCTGCATGCTACCAAAAACCGGGGTGTAATATTTTCAATACTTGTAATTTTATATACCCCTTCATTGTCGTACCGCATGGTTACCTGCAGCTCTGCCACTGAACTGAACCTGTATACAGCATCTTTCCCGTTATTTACCTTTGCCAAAAAGTTTCTTTTCATTACTAAGTTATCAGACGCTCTTTCGAAAAGAATGAACCGGTCACCAATACTCTTCACTACGAAATCCATAGAATCGCCCAGCAAAAATTCCCTTGTCATTTGCACTTCCACATTCCTTTTCAGCTTGTAGGTTACCCGGGCTGGATTGGCAGTATTGGAATTAAGTATCCAGGCAGTGTCGATATTTAATCCTTTTACCTTAAGTGTAACATCATGCGCATACATATCAAAGGTCCTGGCAACGGTATCTGTAAAATAAACCCCTCCCTGCATATAGGTTCCGGGTTTATACAACACAGTGATATCATCTTCCACCATGGCATCTGAATCGAACAGGTTTTTAAACTTATTGTACATCCTTATATCTATTGTTTCGCTGTTGCTGTCGATGCCAAGCGTCCATGTGTCAAGCAGATCGTTGATAGTATTTTTTGAGAGCGAATCATAATTGATCTTAATATCCCCTGTTTGCTGCGCCATACCAAACAAAGGACCTATCACAAAAAACGATATGATTATATATTTCATGCCCTTTGTTTTAGTGTTGAATGATAAAGCGTGCGGCAGCTTTTTTCAGATCGCTGCTGTTGATTACAATGTAGTACAATCCCTGCGGCAGGTCATTCCGGTTGATTGTTTCCCTTATGTCCGGCAAGGTTTTTACAAATTGTTTTTTCAGAACCACCTGGCCAAGCGCATTATATACCATTGCCGAAATGTTTCCGTATATATTTCCTTTTACATTGATGTTGAAAGAGCCACTGTTAGGGTTAGGTAATATCAACAGTTGCACCACATCCCTTTGTGGTGGCATCACAGGCAGTGGCCGCCTGGCATAAGGGCCATTATAGTACACTTTGGTATAGCAGCCACCTTTTTGCAGCAACACCCAGAATTTATAGGTAACCGTATCCAGCTGATTTCCGCTAAAGAACTTATTGCTGTCAGGCAGGAAGAACTGGTACACCTGGCCTTGTACGGGATGAGGGGCTGAAAAAGAATAATCTGGTGCAGGAGTAATTAAAGAGTCGTAACCCCATTGGTAACCTGTTACCGGATCCATGGAATTGTCAGGATAGATCAGGATATTACCTGGCTGCTTAAGCAAAATTTCCTGCTCTGTGATACTGCCACCACTTACAACGTTTATTGCCTGGGTCACACTATCTCTGCAACCGCCAATATTATTTGTAGCAATGACTTTCACAGAATCCCCGCCTGTTTGCGAAAACGAGATCACGGTATTGGCACTGTTAACATCCTGTATAGATACACCCGGTGTGTTGGCAGGTATGGTTTGCCATGTATAGGAAATGCCACTAACAGGCACGCTTACATTAAAATTGAGATTGCCGGCCGCACTGCACACGTTATTATTGTTGATATCAAGCCATGTAAAATCCGGCCTGGGCGCAGAAGGATTTACTGTAATGGAAAACGTATCGGGAAGTCCCTTGCACTGAGGATTATCAGCCATCGCAATTCCTACGGCAACCGTTGCAGTTAGTGGCGCTGTGTTGGGATTACTGGCAATAAAACCGGTTATATTTGGAGAAGGCCCGATGCCGAAGCCTACAGTCTTATCGCTTTTCCAATCAAACAACACATTGGGCGTATTGCTGTTAAAAGTTATTCCATCAAAATCGATCTCTCCATTACAATAGGTAAGATCACTAATCAAACCGGTTACGGGTGTAGGATTAACCGTAATAAAAAGAGAATCTTCCGTAACACAACCCTGACCAGTTGATAATGTAAAATAATAAGGAACCAATACAGGAGCAGCGGTGATATTATTAAGCGTATCGTAGATGACCGCTGTTCCATTACTACCGGTGTCTCTTTTAGCGGCATTTCTCAATTCCGGCACAACGTATCTAACCCAACTGAAATTGGTCCGGGTATCTGAACTAAATACAGTATCAGCAAATACAGCACTATCACAAACGCTGGTAATGGAAAAACGGGAAAGTACGGGTTTATTTACAACGGTAATTTTAGCTGTATCCCCCTGGGCCTGGGTACAACCATAACTGTCTTTCACAGAAAGCAGGTTATAGTTATAGGTCGTTACGATATTAGTTGATACATTTACAAAGCCGGAATCACTTCTTACACTTGCTGTGGTATCGCTTGCAGCTCCGTTAACGTTATATACAAAGATATAAGGGGCGGCACCACCCGAACCATCAAATATTATTACTGGTTGTTCTGAATTCTGACAAACTGTTTTGCTGCCAGCTATAGTGGCGGTGGGTAATGGTTTTACCTCTACCGGCTCCGAAATAATGCTTGTATCGGGCGGTGCGCAGGCACCATTTACGATGCAATAATAGTAACCAATACCAACAACTGACGTTGAAGGAAACAGTACAGAACGCACTGAATCGGTAAGTAAAAAACTTCCTGTGTAAGACGGAATAACATTTTTGTACCACTGATATTGTAAGCCGGTACCGGTGGCTGCAACCGAAAGTGGATCGGCACGACTACTCAAACAAACAGTTTGAGCCTGCATTGACTGATTATTGATCACCGGCGGTGTTTTAATAACCACTTTTCCTGACAAAGCACTGGTAACAGAAGGTGTACAGGTTCCGCTGACCACACAATAATAATACAGGCTTGCTGCTGCAGCAGTTGAGGGGTAAAAAGACGAGTTGACCGCACCATTAATTAAAGATGAATTTGTATAACTTCTTTCAGTATTGCTGTACCATTGAAAAGTTAACGCAGTTCCTGTAGCATCCACGGTTAATGGAGACGAAACATCTCCCAAACAATAATCTATATCTACACCTGGTGGCTGAATGATAAGAGCAGGAGGTTCATAAACGGTAACAGCACCTGATACATTACTTATTATGTTATCGCAATCTCCCGAAACAATACAATAATAGTAAAATGTGCCTGCTATATCTGTTGGAGGCAAAAAGGAGTTTGCAGTGGCTCCGGTTATTAACTGCCCACCAATAACGGTTGAACTTGAATTTTTATACCATTGATACCTGGCAGTTCCGCTGGCTTCAACGGAAACGGGAATAACAGGGTTGCCTAAGCAAGCAGCCTGGCTTGTTAGCGAGGGTTGTGCAACTATAGCAACGGGCGCAGCTATTTTTACAAAACCGGATATGTTGCTTGCTTCACCTGTGCCGCAGCCACCTGTAACAATACAATAGTAATAATGCGTACCAATAATATCAGATGGGGGCGCATAAAAAGAATCCGTAGCACCAGTAACTTCACTGGCGCCTGCATAACCGGCTGTTGTGTTACTATACCACTGATATTGCAATTGCCCGTCTCCCTGGGCACGTACCGTTAATGCTGCTGTTGGAGTATTAAAACAATAAGCCGTGTCGCGGATGGATGGCCCATTGCTAATCACAGTGGGCTCCTTTATATAAACCGGGCCAGCTGTGTTGCTGGCAACCGCTCCTGTTGCACAAGCCGTACTGTAAACGATACAATAATAAAAAAGCGGACCACCAATAATTGATGAGTCAGGGTAAAAATAAGGACTGTTGGTTCCTATCGGCGAATTAGGGAATGTTGTCTCACGCCAGCTATAAACAAGATCAGTGCCTGTAGCACCAACATAAACAGGTGTTGTATTCCCGTTTTGACAAATAACCTGGGCTGTTGTTACTGGTTGAGTAATAATCTGCGGCAAAGGCTTTACGGTAATAGCGTCGATTGTTACGTTAACGGCATCATCGCACCTGCCGGACACTCTACAGAAATAGTAAAAGGTTCCGGCAGTATTTGTCAGCGGAATACAGGTTGCACCCGTTTCACCACTCAATACGGCAGCTGTTGCAAAATTATTTACTGTATTAATATACCACTGGTATGTAAATGGCTCCCTGCCACTAGGCGTAGCCGTTAGACGATCAGCGCTTGCATCCTCCCCAACGCAAAAAACATTTCCTGAAGTTATAATATCAACCCCGGTAGCCGGGATAACTGTTATTGATATCTGTTCAGGACTGCTTTCACAACCGTTGGCTCCAATGCCTATGACAGTATAAACAGTTGGCAGGGCGATAGCCGTGGGATAAACAGGAAATGGATTACCGACTGAGTCCTGGGCAAAACCGTCACTGGACCACGAAAATGAATTGGCACCCAATCCTACCAATGTGCATACCTGGCCTTCGCAGATTTCGGTACCAGGAAAAGCATACAGACTTATAACCGGTTGCGTCAGATCTTCTGTAATAATGATGGAAGATGAACTTATGCAGCCTGCGTTATCTCTCATTTCTACTGTATAAACTCCCGGCAAGCTCGCATCCAGCGTTTGTCCGTTAAGTGCTCCCCATGAATACGAGACCGGATCCACTGATCCTGTTCCGGGATTTGCCGTCAGCGTGATGGTTGTATTAGTACAATTTAATACAGTACCAGCTACATTATTATTATCTACCCCGGTAATAGTTACAGTGCATTGCGCATACACAATACTGTGAGTATGCAATACCACGATCAACAATAGTATTAAATTTAACTTTTTCATTTCCCTTTATTGTAAAGATTTGCCGGGTCAAAATACTTTTTCTTAAAATCCGGTGGAATCGTTTTACTGCGTTTGTATTCAGCCAGTATCTCTGCTGTAAACGGGTTCCATCCATAGAGGGTTTCTCCCCCTCTTTTTGATCTTACTTTTATGATGATTCTCCTGTTGTCCTTTGCATCATTGGTAAAAGTGGCGTTCACCACATCCAGCAGGTTTTTCTCCGGCAGTATATTGCCGGATAATTTTTTATCAGGTTTGGGCATATTATCATCCAGCTCATATACCACCACCCGGCTTCTTTTTGCGGCAGCTAATAAAAAATACCGTTTTTCTCCAGCAACTGTATAACTGAAGAATTGTATGGCGGTGATAGCAGAACCCAGCGTGTTTTCAAAAACAGGTTGATTTCTTATGTTTGTATGATACTCTACGTAACCAATATCACCGGTTTCCAGACCAAAATAGATGATCTTTTTTTCACTGTTGTAATCAAGTGCCGTTACCTGTGCCCCAAGCGGAATTTTGCTTTCTTCTATCAGTGTGTTACCGGTGTTTTTATAAACATAAATCCAGTTATCTGTGGTGGAGCAAATGATAAGGCCGCTGCTTTTATCAACAGTGAAGGCGATGATCTTTCCTTTACAGCTTTTACTTACTTTTTTGTAATCAGCGTTGCTGCTGTCGGGTTCATTTTTGAAACGGCCTGCGTAAGTTGTTTTATCAAAAACAGTCCGCCTGGTTTTGCTGTTGCTGGTGATTGTTTCAAAACAAGCGTATGTTTTTTCATACAGGTCATTATTAAAATACAGCCGCTCTCTCAATGCATTGTAATCATCCTTTGCCTTTTTATCTTTAATAGCATCGATCAATGGCCGTAAACTGTCGAGATGATTACAATAGGCTATCAGTTTATAGTCGAAAGAGTCTTTCTCGATCTTAATTTTATTAGTGGCGCCTTCACGGATCAGCCTGGCATATTCGTTTGCGGCTATCTTTAAATTCTGATAAGCCACTTTATCTCTTTGTATCTGCGCCACCGCTGCAATGGAATCTGATATTTTCCGCTGGCGCTGTGCCACTGCTGCACTGTCTTTTGCAATATCACGCTGCAGTTTGGCAGCCTCTGCGCTGTCACTGGCTATCTTACGTTGCTCTTTGGCTACAGCTGCACTGTCATTGGCAGTTTGTGCATTTAATTCTGCAATACCTTTTAGCCGTTCTGCTTCTTTTCTTAATTTGTTAGCTTCTGCTGCATTCTTTTCTGCCTTGGCTGCGTTTTGTTTTGCCTTAATTGCATTTTGTTTATTCTCTTCTGAAAGATTGTAATACCTGAATCCAAAAATGATAGCGCCAGCCAATATTACCGACATTACAAACAACATGGCTGTGATGCGTTTTTGCCTGGCTGCTTTCTTTTCTAATTCAAGACGTTGCCCGGTTTCCGCTTTTTCCTTTTCCTTTTCCAGTATGTCTTCATCATGACTTGTTTTAAGGTACTGCATTGTTTTTACAAAATCGCCCTTGTAACCTTCGGCCCATTTTGCAGTTGGTTTATTCTCATTTTGCCATTTCAAAGCGATAGCCAGTTCAGGGTCTTTAAGCCAGCCCCTTTGCCCCTGTTCTTTTAACTCCTGAGAATTAGCAAGGCGCATAAACAGATCTCCGCTACGCCCCTCTTCTATCGTCCATTTTACAAGCTCATCCCACACACGCATGAGGCTTTCATGAGAAATATCAATGATAGAGTCATCATGCAATTCCACATGCGGTGGTGGCATTAAAAAAGTGCGGCCCGGCTT
This sequence comes from Bacteroidota bacterium, assembly GCA_029561305.1. Classification (GTDB taxonomy): domain Bacteria; phylum Bacteroidota; class Bacteroidia; order Chitinophagales; family Chitinophagaceae; genus Ferruginibacter. The sequence continues at coordinate 38,271 of JAKQJG010000043.1, forward strand.
TCGGAAAGTTTCTATGGATTTGCAAATTTCATCCCTTGTGCTTCCTGTAAGTAACATCAAATCGGCAATACTCCTTGGCCTGCGGGTTCCTCTTTTATCCGCTGCTTTATCTGTGAGTGCCTTGAACATCAATTCGCATATTTTTTGCTCCTTTCCTGCTGATAGTTCATTGTAGGCTTCATTGGCATGTATTGACAGGGCATTGCTCATAGTGCCTATCTTTTCATAGTCTTCAAAGTCAATAGGTGTATCATGTTGCCCCCTGTCATACCATTCCTGCCAGGTCCGCATCATGGCATGTTGCAGTATCGGCAGCTGGTCTGTATCATTATTTACATCATTCAATAACCTGGTTACCAGCCGTTGGCTGATAGTGGCACCACTAACGGCAACGGGCCCTGTAATGGCCTCCCGTATCTCTTCACGTGTCATTCTTGGAACCAGGTATTGTCCTTCATTTATTGCTTCGGGTAATCCACGAAACTCTGCACAGTCGCCTAGAAAGTCTGCACGCATGGTAAGTAATACATAAATGGGATAGGTTGCCTGCTGAGCGGCTGTTAGCAGTATTTGCACAAAATGCATGGCATCACTTTGACCCAGCCGGTTTTCTTTTTCGTACTTACTGAAACGAAACAATTCTTCAAACTGGTCCACCACCACCAATAAACTTTCATTCCCGGGTAAATGAGCGTCTTTATATACTTGTACCAAACCATTTTCACTTCGGCGCAAGCTGGCTTCAATAATTGATTCCAGCGGAATATCACTGTCGGGCTTTTTATGAAATAAAGCTCCTTCGGCTGCAAGCTCCCTGGTAAGATAACCAATGGGATTTTCGCCTGGCTGCATTAAAGCCACCCGCCAGTTGCTGCCAACTTTCATAAATCCGCTGTAAACAGAGGGCAATAACCCAGATTTTACCAGGGAGGATTTACCGCTGCCCGAAGCTCCGATAACAGCAAGAAAACGGCTGTCGCTTAATTTTTTAAGCAACTCATCAATCTGCTTACCCCTGCCAAAAAACAGGTAGTCTTCCGTTTCTTCGAAAGACCTTAGCCCTACAAAGGGATTAGCCAATTGAGCAACAGCAGTATTACTCATGGCCTGGCAAGTTTACACGTTGGATAAAGGTGGAAAACAGATCTGCACTGAAGCCGTTGATGCCATTGATAACCTGGAGGTCGATGGCTTTGAAAGTTCCCTTATCATTATCTGCGGGGCCGGCAATGTAAACAGCTTTATCCAGCAGTGGTTTTGTGCGTCCCAAAGCCGGCAGGCGCATCAGGTCGCTTTTCATACTGCCCGCCCAGCGGTAATTGGCCGCACCGTAATAAATGATCACCGCATCACAGATCTTCAGGTTGTCGAGATGTGCCTGGCGCAGTTGTGCCTGGTCACCATCAAAAAGCGGAAGCAATATCTCATGTCCATTGTCATTCACCAAATCTTCTATAGGCCTTGTATGATCCAGATCCCGTTGATCACATATGAGGTAAACCAGCTTTGGACCATCCCGCTTTGCAGTTAATGATACACCCAATGGAATGCCAGCAGTATATTTCTTTGCTTTTTCTTCGGCTTCTCTCTTTGCATCTTCCTTTGCTTTTTCTTCGGCTGCCAACCTTCTTATCGTGTCAAAGATGGCCTGCTTTAATTCTTCCAGCGGGCCTTCCAGGATATCAGCCCCCTTTTGATATGCCGGATTTGTTTTAAGTTCTTCTATAAAACTTTTTTGCTGCTCCAGCATTTTTGGATTGATAGCGGCATTGACTTCAGCAGGCGGTGTCCATATAAGCCGGCTTAGGTTCCCCGTTTCACTTTTTTGTGCCGCTATTTCATTTTGCAAAATTACCGTTGATTTGTCTGCACCTTCAGGCTGGGCAGCATAGTTGGTAGTGCTGATAAGGTGTACAGACAAGATACTTTCATCCAGATATTTTTCCACTTCTTCCGTGTACCGGTTGATTACGTTGGGCAAATTTTTAGCGGGCAATACTGCAAAGCCACCCTCCTGCAACTCACGGGCAAGATTATCCCTGTATATCTGCAGATCATACGTGGTTTCGGCCAGGTATATTTTCTTTTTTTCAACGTCACTTTTACCGGAACTGTTTAGCTTTTTGATCAGGTTGGCCATGTCCTGAACCACATCCTCCAGCTTGTTCATGTATTCCTGCTTGATCTTATTATCTACCCAGCTGCCCCTGCTCAGTTCTTTAAATTTTCCAGTAGCCGTATCCTGGATGTAAAATTTATAGTCCAGTATTTCGTCAAATATTTTAGATATGCCATCAGGTAAATGCGCTATCACATCCCTGTCCACCGGCGTTTTCATGATCTTGAATATTCTTGATTTGTTTCCGATGCTGACACCACCATTTTCCGCAGCGGCTTTATAAAAAGCTCCCAGTTCCCGCCTGCACCAGTCAGAACTGAGGTACCGTGGTGTAATGACAGAAACCATTATTTTTAACAGGGGCAGCTGTGATTCAATTTCAGGTGCAAACACTTCATTGCCACTGAGCTTTTCGTCCCGCCAGATATTTATTTCATAGCCAATAGTTTGCTCCAGCCTTGTTTCAAGCAAACGGTGGAAATCAGATATCCAGCCTTTAGCACCCTCATCAAGCGGCTTGTCATCCAGATGAGCATAGCTGATAAAAACATCTTTTTCAGATTTCATACCTGGTTAGATAATTTAATGATTGGAGAGAAGGCCGCATCATATTCAAATACCCGATAGTACTTGTTTGTACATCAAAAACGACTGTCATACCTTGTTAATACCCTTATTAAAAATGCCTGGCAGTTTTAATTTAAAATAATTACAAATTCTATTAGGGGATAAAAACGGAAAGCATAATTTCCACGGGAAGGGAATGAACAATTGATTTGCATCTAAAATTAATTGATATGTCATTCAAAACCAATAGTGTTTTCACGGTATTTTACCAGTGTTTTCACGGTATTTCGGTCCACACTTCAACAACTATGAAATCATATATTCCTATTTTTGCCCATAAATAATATTTCGCCTTGATACTCGGAAAAAAATTAGTCGTCGTTCTGCCGGCATACAATGCTGCTAAAACCATTGAGCAAACCTATCGGGAGATCCCCTTTGACATAGTGGATGATGTGATACTGGTGGATGACCGCAGCAGCGACAATACGGTGGAAGTGGCAGGCAGGCTACATATCAAACATATAGTACAGCATGAAAAAAACAAAGGCTATGGCGGCAATCAGAAAAGCTGCTACAATAAAGCAAGGGAAATTGGCGCCGATATCGTGATCATGCTCCACCCCGATTATCAATATACACCCAAGCTGATACACAGCATGAGCTACCTGATAGCGGAGGGTTTGTACCCTGTAGTGTTTGGTTCCAGGATACTAGGTAAAGGAGCGTTAAAAGGTGGCATGCCCTGGTATAAATATGTGGCCAACCGTATGCTGACACTTTTTCAAAATACCCTGATCGATCAAAAATTATCCGAGTACCACACCGGCTACCGGGCTTTTTCAAGAGAAGTGCTGGATGCAATCCCCTACGAATTAAACTCTGATGATTTTATTTTCGACAACCAGATGGTGGCGCAAATTTTTTATGCAGGTTTTGAAATTGCAGAGATCACTTGTCCTACCAAATATTTTGACGACGCATCTTCCATTAATTTAAGCCGCAGTGCCGTTTATGGCTTGGGTGTGTTGAAAGTCAGTTTGCAATACCGTCTTGCTAAATGGGGCTTATCCAAACCCGCTTATCTCGGCAAGCGTTTATAAAAATAAAATCCATTGCTGTTGTATAAAAAAACAGCATCGGTAATTTCCTTTTCTAATTGAGCCCTGCCTTCCTGGCGGGAAGAAATATAAACAGGCTTGTCAATATTGCCTTTGAGCAGCCATTCTTTATCAGCATATTTTTTATTGGCATGGGGCTTTGCTTCGCCATAAAAAAACAAGGTGTACGATAAGTAATTGTAGGTGGCCATATAACAATCTTCCCTGGCATGGCTTTTAAAAAATTCAATATTGGCCCGCTGGCTATATCCTTCAATTCTTTTTATTAAAAAGAATAAAGTCACTTGTGTGTAAACAGCTGCACCAATAAACAAAATATGTATGGCGCTGCCTGTCCTGCCTTTTTTTATCCAGAAAAAAAACAAGGCCAATACAAATACCAGCAGTAAACCGGGTAAAAATTCCCAGCCACTCCAGTGAATGGTTGCCTGAAGGTTTTCCACAGCAAATGGATCCTGTGCCAGCAAGGGTTTTAACTGGTCAATGTTTTGTCCAAACCAGGCAAAGGCAAAAGGTGCAATCAAAAAAGGCAACCCACTTACAACCAACAGTACTTTCATCCAGCCTTTTAATAGCCATTTTTTATGGTGGATATTGTACAAACTAACTGCCGCTAAAAAAGCCAGGGGAAAATAACAGAGCGAAGAATAGTGAACGATCTTTGTTTTTACAACGGTAAATAAAATCAATACCACCCAAAATAACACCGCCATCCAGGTTTTAAAATCTGCAAAATTCTTATCTTCTTTTTCCTTTTTAAAAAAAGTCTGTATACAAAAAACACTGGCAGGAAAACAACCAAAGAACAGGACGATAAAATGATAGAGAAAAAATCCACCATGACCAGCATCGGCTGTTGTAAGCAGTTCCCATTGGCGAATGGTAAACTCCGTGATAAATTTATTTCCGTTCTGCAGGTAATTGATACCCACCCAAAGACCTGTTACAAACAAAGCAGTACATCCAAATACAATCAACTGCGGCCAACTGATAAACATCCTGAACTTTTGCATGGCCCAATACACGAAAAAGGTAAGGCCGGTTACCAGCAATGCCACAGGACCTTTAGTCAAAATGGCAAGCCCGAGAAAAGCTCCACCAGCAATCAGCATCAGTATATTGGACCCGCTTGCTTGTTTTTTCCAGGATGCCTGAATGAGACAGTAAATAGAAGTGAAAATGAAAAAATTAAACCATGGATCGATGATGCCGGATTTAAAATACAAATGCGGCAATATGGTTCCAAAGTACACTAACGTAAACAAGAACCCGAATTGCTGGTTTTTTACTTTCTTACCAATAGTATACAAAAAAGGAAGTACCAGCAAGCCCAGCAAGGCATTGGGAAAACGGGCGGCAAACTCATTGATGCCAAATATTTTCATGCTGGCCGCTTGCAGCCAAAAAAACAGCGGAGGCTTTTCTGTAAAAGACTGGAAGTTGATCTGAGGTTCGCCATAGTTTCCGCTCACCACCATTTCACGGGCTATTTCTGCAAAGTTTATTTCATCCCAGTCAAATAAATGCACATTACCCAAAAAGGGAATGAAAAATAAAGCGGCAATGATGATCCAGATAAAATTGGCAGCCCGGTAGGACATCGTAGTTATATAGGTTTTAGGAGCGAAAGTAACTACTTTGAAGAAAATAAAATGATCGCCACATCAGAACAATTGAATATAGTGTTATTCAAAAAATCAAAAACAAACAATTTATTGGGAGAATATTCTGTTTTCAAACGGAGGTTTGATCAATAATTCAGGCCTGTCAACCATGTTACCAACTGCTTTTAGCACAGACATTGGTAATCTACATACAGCAAAATCCAACGGTGGAAGAAATCAAATACTATCAATGGCACTTTTAACACTGGATTAAACAGCATTATCAAAAAACTCCGAACTTTAGCGTAAATGATAAAAACTATTAAAAAGAACAGTCCTAAACGATGGACTCTGCAATACGACCCGCCAGTGTGCATAGCTGGCACATTCAGGCAAATGATAATTATATCTGCAACCGGGTCTGGCGCAACAAAGGAGGGCATATTCCCTTTTACCAATAAAGTAAAGAAATAGTTTTACTTTCCTGCATCAGTCAACATATGGATACATCTAACAACGCCACTCCAAAAAAATCAGAATATGTTCCCAGTCTTGATGGCGTTCGTGGCTATGCCGTATTATTAGTTTTGCTGGTGCATGGAGCCAACAGGTTTTGTAAAGGCGGCTGGATTGGTGTTGATCTTTTTTTTGTCATTAGTGGCTATCTTATAACTTCATTATTGATTGGTGAATATGAAAAACACCACACCATATCCCTTAAGAAATTCTATGCCCGCCGTTTTTTAAGACTGTTTCCTGTATTGATCGCAGGGATTTTATTGGCAAACATTTTATGGAATTATAGCGGCTTCACCCCGGAAGGTCGTATCAAAGCAACCCTTTCGGCATTATTTTACTATATTAATTTCCAGCAGGATACTTACAGTAATCTCCGTCACCTGTGGTCGCTTGCTGTAGAAGAGCATTTTTATATGTTTTGGCCACTAACCTGTTTATATTTTTTATTCCGCATTGACTATAAAAAAAAGCTGTGGTTTGTTATGGGGGTATTGCTGGCTGTTACAGCATTTAGATTATACCTGAGTTATTTTCCAATTGACTGGGGATGGTTGCATATGGACAGTTACCGTTCTACATTCTCCAGAATTGATTGCATATTATTAGGTGTTATAATGGCGATTGTATTTGCAGAAGCGAAGAAAAGGAACCGCCATTTCATCCGGCACCAGAATGATAATGCCTTATTAATAATATACGTCAGCTTATTTATGGCAGTATTGTTTTGGGTACGTGATACTTCAGTCTATTTATTAAGTGGCGGTTTTATTTTAACCAACCTGTTGTGCGGCGTCGCAGTTTTATTTGCAGTACAACACCCCGAACACTCTTTTTTTTCAAACAAAACGATCGTATGGATTGGGCGAAGGTCATATGGTATCTATGTATATCATTACCCCATCTTCTTCCTGTTCAATTTTAAAAATGGCGGACATGACATAAAAAGTTATGTATTGATCACACTGCTGCGATTGGGACTTACATTTATTATAGCGGCCCTCTCATTTAAATATATTGAGCAACCGGTACTCAATTATAAGAAGCGCTTCGAGGTAAATTAGGAAGACGCAGTTCGCCCCTTCCCGTGTACGTTATATAAAAAGTGCCAGTTGTTAAATCAGCGCCTGTTGCAAAAGGTATAGGAGGAATGACTGACCTGCCACAGGCAGGAAAATACAGCCTACATCACTGGCTGACGTTACTTTAATACAGTATGGTTACCGAAAAATGTATATAGCCGCATACAAGTCCACATATAAGATACTGCAGGTCATTCTCTCGTTGCGGTACACTTTTTCGGATGCCTGCATTCTAATATGTGGTCGGGTTTAAATAAAATGAAATCGGGCTCCTTTAATGAACCACTGTCAAATTAAATCCGGGATTTACCAATACACTAACTCCGGGCTTTACAGTTAAAGTACGACATATAACATTAGAGCTTATCACTACAGTGCCATTGTTGATCACAACATCGGTTCCGGCATCTGGTAATGCGTTACAACTCCAGTTACCAATATTTTCCCAATTTGAATTTACAGCGCCTGTCCATGAGTTTTCAAATTTTAATCCAACCGGTTTGCTGATGAGTCCATCAACAACACATCTGAAAACATACCCGTTCCATGAAGAGGGCGTATTGATCAACTGCAATGCAGCAGTGTTTACTCCTGACAGATTGATGCCATCTACAGCAGGAGAAAAAGCCGTATCGGTTTTTACCTGCCATTGATAACTGCCGCCTGCTATATCGGCAATAATTGTTGCATCCTCACCGGCACACAATATTCTGGCAGGTATAGCAGCAGTAATCTTCCTGATATAGCCATCCACTTCACAAACATACAATTCCCCGTCTCTGCCGCACGCCATACCAGCGGGTTTTGCCAATTCCGCCAGCAACGCATCTCCACCGTCACCGGAATGGGCGGGTAATACATTACCTCCTGCTATGGTTTTTATTATCCCCGTATTCAGATCAATTTGCCGGATACTGTTTGTTATAAGGCCGTCTAAAACAGTACCGATCTGTGATAAATACAATACGTTTGCCTGCTGATCAATCGCAATATCATTTGGAGATACTATAGCAGCATTTATCGCCTGCCCACCGTCACCCTCTGTACCAGTAACGTCAGTTCCGGCTATTGAGGTAATCATCCCTGTTATTCCGTCAATTTTCCTGATTTTAAGGCTCGAAAGGTCTCCCACGTAAATATTATTATGCTGATCAAATGCTATACTTTCTGTAGAAACTCTTGCAGCACTCACATGAATACTGTCTGCAAGAGACAAAGATGTGCCGGAAACATTGTATAAAAGACCCGTCAATGTATCCAGCTTTCTCAGGCGCATTAAATCAGCAATATATAAAATGCCTGTGTTATCAAATGCAATACCTCTCAAACCTGAAAATTGAACCGAAGTGGCTGGCACCGCATCTATATCAGCACTACCTGTACCACCACCTGCAATTGTACTGATAATACCGGTAGAGATATTTACTTTTCGAATCCTGTTATTAAAAAGGTCTGCGAAATAGAGATCGCCTGATTTGTCCAGCGTCATTCCTGATGAACTGGAAGTGTACATTTGCGCCGCCGTTGCCGGTCCTCCATCACCACTAAAACCTGCAGTTCCATTGCCCGCAAAATTTGAAATCAGGCCAGTTGCCAGGTTCAAACGCCGGATGCGTAAATTACCGTAGTCAAGGAAATATAAATAGCTCCTTGCTGTGTCAATACAAACTTCATAAGGTTTGTTTATTGAAGCCAGTAGTGCTGAAACAGAATCTCCATTATAACCAAGTGTGCCGTTTCCAGCAATGGTGGTAATGAACCTGGCAGGCTCGGGAGCTGAACTGAATTTAAATGATCCGAATCTATTGATCGATTCTTCTGTTGACACCCTTATATAACCTGAGGCCCCCGTACCAACTGATGCGATGACAACACTGTCGCTCCCAACAGAAAAATCTGCAGCGGACGTTCCGCCAAAAGAAACTTTACTTATACCATTCAAATGTTCTCCCCTTATTGTAACAGGTTCTCCTGCCGCAGCAGAAAGTGGAGATACTGATGTTATCAGTGGGGCACCTGTAAAGATCATATTCCGGAAAGGCCTGAAGCTGTTATCAACATCATTTGAAATAATTATATCAGGCTTATTATCGTTGTTTAGATCTGAGGCTGAAATATAGGAAGCATTGTTTCCTGCAAAATAGCTTGCAGCGGCAGACAACTTAACATCGAATATGCCAGTTAAAAGAGCGGAATTTCTAAATATGGTTAGGGAATCCGTGATATCGTTCAACCCAACAACATCAGACCGGCCATCGCCATCCAGGTCGCAAACTGCAAGCGATACAATGCCTTTGGCTGCCGCTACCGTTCTTTTCTGGAAAGAGACATTTCCACCCAGCGAGGAAGATGAGTTTCTTAATACCGTGAGTGAATCACCATTGTAGTTTGCCACCACCAGGTCAGCAAAGTCTCTCCTGTCAAACTCCCCTATGGCAATTGCCACTGGATTTATGCCGGCGCTGTATGTTGATTTTATATCAAAAACAATATTTCCACCAGATGAATTATTGCGGTATACGGTGATGCTACTATCTCCATAATTGGCAGTAGCTATTTCTGGCTTTCCGTCTTTATTGAAATCACCGCTCAATATGGCAAAAGGCCGTTTGCCAACTGTAAGGTAATTAGCAACAACAAACAGAAGATCGTTTACTGTACTTAAATTTTTAAGAATGGTCACCGTATTGTTACCAAGGCCTCCGTTGGCTACAGCAATATCTGGTTTGCCATCAGCATCAAAATCACTAATGGCGGACATTTTACCCTCGCCTCCTAAAGAGGTGGTTACAGGGGTTGCAAAGGCAATAGATCCGCTGACACTCGTATTTTTATAGATGAGTATAATTCCAGAAATGGAGCTAACCACAATCATATCCAGTTTACCATCTCCATTCATGTCTGCAAAAGAAATATGTTGTGGACCCTGACCGGCCGTAAGATCAAACTTTTCGCCGAAAGCGATAGAGTCCTGGTTACTCAGGTTTTTGTATACTGACACGGTGTTTCCATAAGAATTGATTACAGCCAAATCCGGCTTCCCGTCATTATCAAGATCTCCTGA
>JAKQJG010000047.1 GCA_029561305.1 Bacteroidota bacterium
CCAACAACACCCGCAGCTTCCAGTTGATCCATCAGGCGGCCGGCACGGTTATATCCCAATTTCATTTTACGCTGCAACAAGGAAGTACTTCCACTTTGGCTGGCAACGATTAGTTTGGCGGCATCTTCAAACAAAGGATCTTTATCATTGATATCAAAATCGCCTTTCTCCATTTCCTTTTCATCCACGTATTCCGGCAACAAAAATGCCTGTGCATAGCCACGCTGGTTACCGATAAATTCATTCACCTTATCCACTTCAGGTGTATCAACAAAAGCGCATTGTAAACGCACCAGTTCGCCATTGTAACTGATCAGCATATCCCCCTTCCCTATTAACTGCTCTGCGCCGCCAGTATCCAAAATAGTACGGCTGTCTATCTTACTGCTCACTTTAAAAGCAATACGGGCAGGGAAGTTGGCTTTAATAGTACCCGTGATGATATTAACACTTGGTCTTTGTGTAGCAATGATCAAGTGAATACCCACCGCCCTGGCCAATTGCGCCAGCCTTGCGATTGGCATTTCCACTTCTTTACCTGCCGTCATAATCAGGTCGGCAAACTCATCCACAACTAACACTATAAAAGGCAGAAACTGGTGGCCTTTTTCGGGATTCAGCTTTCTTGCAGCAAATTTTTCGTTGTACTCCCTGATATTACGGCAACCGGCTTCTTTCAACAGATCATACCGGTTGTCCATTTCAATACAAAGCGCATTGAGTGTATGCACCACTTTTTTTGTATCGGTAATGATCGCTTCATCTTCACCCGGCAGCTTGGCCAGGAAATGCCGTTCGATCGTTTTATAAATACTCAGCTCCACTTTTTTGGGATCAACCAGTACAAACTTTAACTGCGATGGATGTTTTTTATACAACAACGAAACCAATATGGCATTCAATCCAACGGATTTACCCTGTCCGGTGGCACCTGCCATCAGCAAGTGAGGCATGCTTGCCAGGTCAACAATAAAGTTTTCGTTGTCAATTCTTTTACCCAAGGCAATCGGCAAAGAAAAATTGTTGTGCAGGAATTTATCGGAAGCCAGCAATGTCTTCATGCTTACAATCGACTTCTTTGCATTGGGAACCTCAATACCAATAGTGCCTTTGCCCGGTATGGGAGCAATGATACGGATACCCAATGCAGCAAGACTTAATGCAATATCATCCTCCAGGTTTTTTATTCTTGAGATCCGGACACCAGCTGCAGGAACAATTTCATATAAAGTAACGGTGGGGCCTACCGTAGCAGAGATCCTTTGAATACTGATGTCATAATTTTTAAGTGTATTGATGATCTGGTCCTTATTTGCCTGCAATTCTGCAGCATCCTGTACAATCCGCTCACTGCCATGCGCCTCCAGCAGGTCAATGGATGGATAGAGATAGTCCCTTAGATCCAGTACAGGGTCATAAGAAGTATCAAGACCCTGTTTCTTAGCCGGAGCAGTGGATGGTTTTACTTCTTCTTCAGCCGTATCAGGAACTGTTTTAATTTCCAGCTCGAGCGGTACTGTTTCTTTTGATTTACTTACAGGCTTTTCTACCGGTTCAATAATTTCATTGAGTATTGGCGGGATGTCAGTAATGACATCTTTTTCAATTATCTGCAGGTCGAGTGCATCCGCTTCTTTTTCTTTTACCGCCGGTTTTATCATGCGGCCATTGCCATTCAGTTTATTGCCACCGGCTTCAGTAATGATCTCCGCCTCTTCTTCATCCATCTCCTCTTCATTTGCTGTGAGCGATGGTGCCACGGCTTCCTCTTCCATTCCTAACGCCCTCTTTGATGGCAGCTTAAACGCAGGATTAAAACGCCAGATTATATAACTCAGTACTGCAACAACCAGCACAGCTAAAGTACCTACCTGCCCGATCAGGTTATACAACCATTCTTTCGCCATCTTACCCACTGCCCCACCCCAGGGAAATTCTTTGCCGCTAAAGACAACAGCTAGAGCCACACTTAATATTACGAGGCCAGTAATGAGGTACTTAACATTTTTTACAACAGAAAATATTTTTCTTCCAAAAAATAAATTAACACCCACTACAAAAAAGAAACTGCAAAAAAGAAAGGATGCAACGCCAAAACCTTTGTAGATAAAAAAGTGCGATAAAAAAGCGCCGAGTGTACCCAGCAGGTTGTTCACTTTTACATCGGTGCCCCAAAACAAATTACTGCCGGCTTTAAACACTTCATCCTGATCTTCATCCCAGGTGAAAAGATAAGAGGTGAATGCGATAAACAATAAGAAGGCGATCAATAAAAAAACAGTACCCGTTATTTTATGGGTACGTTCGTCTTTAAGTAATTGTTTTACTTCTAAAGTGGGTTCGCTGTCTTGTTTGAGTGCCCCGGCATTTTTCTTGTCTTCTTTTGCCGGCTTCGCTTTCTTTGCCATCGCAACAAAGATATATAATACCATCTTGATTTGCCAAAATGCTGGAACCCTTTACAAGCGAATCAGAGATGGAAAGATGCTGCACCAGGTGCAGGAACAGATTACCATGCAACCGGCGTTAAGCAAGAATGAAAAAAAACCACATACAAGTTTTTTCAGCAATATAAGAACATAGCTGTTTGATTATATATGGCAGAAAACTGAGCGGTGTATTCTTTAACCAACAGTCGTTTTTGAAATCCCCACTGCCAGTAAGATCCAACCGGCTATAAAACAAAGGCCTCCAAATGGCGTAATGGGACCAACCCATTTAAACGACATATCCTGGTGTTTGAGAAAACAAAGCAGGTATAAAGAGCCGCTGAATAATATGGTGCCAGCAATGAAACTCCAGCCAGCCCAAACCATTTGCCTGGAAGAAAAATCTTTGAATAAGATGCCTACTGCCAGCAAGGCCAGCGCATGATACATTTGGTATTTTACTGCTGTTTCAAAAGTCTGCAGCATTTGTGCTTCCAGGATATCTTTTAATTTGTGTGCAGCAAAAGCACCTAGCAGTACTGATAAAGCCCCGAGAAAAGAGGCGGTGATGAGAAATTGTTTGTGCATGAGAAGAAAAATTAATAAACCAGGATTTTCTCTTCAAAGGTATGCTCTGTTATGTCAGCGCTGGGTAAAATTATATTGGCTTGTTTATAAAATGATTCCCTTTCCTTTAGTTTTTGCTCAATAAAAAAAAGCAGCTCAGCCTGGTTTAATTTTTTAATAAGCGGGCGTTGTTCCTGTCCTTTGGCAAGCCTCCTCAATATTTCATCTGGGGTAGCGGAAATATAAACAGTAATGCCGTTCTCCTTCATCCATTGCATATTGTCTTTAAAACAGGGAGTACCGCCGCCGCAGGCAACAATTGTATTTTTTAGAGCTCCCATTTCCCTCAGTTTATCAGCCTCCACGTCCCTGAAATATGTTTCACCTTTACTTTCAAAAATATCCACCACAGATTTGCCTTCATCTGCTTCGATAGCCCCATCAAGATCAACAAAACCCAGTTTGTATTGTGCAGCCCATATCTTGCCCCAGTGCGATTTGCCGCTTCCCATAAAGCCGTTTAGAAAAAACAACATGCTGTAAATATTTTCCTTTGAGTGATGTAACTAGTGAAGGGTGAATGGTGAATAGTGAATGGTAAATAAAAATCACTTAGACATTGCTGTTTGCGATCTGCTTTTTGCCTTTTTTCTTCCTTGCCAATTGCCTTCTTGCCTTCCTGCTTCCTTGCCCATTGACCATTGCCTATTGCCCATTGACCATTGACCATTGACCTACTTGCTTTTAAAATCTCCTCGCTTCCACGCTTTGATAAACTCTGCCCAGGCGAAGGGATTAAAAATATTCTGCGGTGGCAATTGTCCGTTATAATAATTTTTTGCGGCCTGTTTGCTTAAATATTGGTTGGAGGCTTCCCTGCCATCCTTTGGCAAGGACTGCATTAATAAACGTCGGGTGTTCTCGTCATTGTTTTTGCGGGCAATTTCCAGGTTGTCGGCAGGGATTTGTGTGTTCATAAAATCCCTTTCAAACTGCTCTCTTGTTGGCCTCGGTTTAATGATGGTGGCAGCCAGGTAAATAGTATCATTAACCATTAGCTGTATCACACTATGCTGGTTACCTTGCAAGTCCTTGGGTATATCCACTTTTTTGGGCTTGAAGCCAACACTGGTAAATTCGATCACATCCCCTTTTAAAACTACAATGCTGAAAACGCCATCCCGGTTGGTAATGGTGCCCCTGTTTTGACCTTTCACCATAATGCTTACGCCTTGCAGGGCCTGCAGGCTGTCAGCCGTCATCACTACCCCATACAGCTGCACTACTGAATCTTTAAAACCGGAGAATTGCGCCTTCGACACAAGCGGTGAAAAAAGGAAAGAGAAAAAGAAATATCGTATAAATCTATTCATGCCCTGCAATTACAAATTCGTTATTTAAAAGTTTACTGCCCGTTCCACATATTTATTACAATTGAAACCAAGAGGCCGTTTTATACCAGCAATATCCTGATGGCTACTGGCCACAATCGCAATGATTAAAGATAATGTGCCAATTTCAAAAATAACATCATTTCCGGATTTAAAAACAAAGTAAACCCCTGGGGAGTTAATTTTGCGGCAGAAAAAGCATTTTAACAAATTATTCTCCGATGACTGAACAAGATATATTAAAAGCCCTGAGCAATGTACAGGAGCCCGACCTTGGCAAAGACCTGGTGACCCTGAATATGGTAAAGGACATTGCCATTGACGGCAAAAAAGTTTCTTTTACCATTGTATTGACCACACCCGCATGCCCGATGAAGGATATGATGCGTATGGCAAGTGAAAATGCGGTAAAATTATTGGTGAATAAAGAAGCCGTGGTGACCGTAAATTTTACCAGCAATACCAGCAGCAACAGGAAAGATGGTAAAACTTTATTGGCAGGTGTAAAAAATATTATTGCTGTAGTGAGCGGAAAAGGTGGGGTGGGCAAAAGCACTGTATCTGCCAATCTTGCATTGGCGCTTTCGCAGGGTGGTGCAAAAGTTGGTTTGATGGACGCAGATATTTATGGTCCCAGCCAGCATATTATGTTCGGTATAAGAGGTGAGAGACCAATGATGAAAGAAGTAGATGGAAAAGGTGTCATCGTACCAATAGAAAAATATGGAATAAAAGTGATGAGCATTGGTTTGCTGGTGGATGAAAAACAAGCGGTGGTTTGGCGTGGACCGATGGTGAGCAGCGCTATCCGCCAGTTTGTAACAGAAGTGGATTGGGGCGAACTGGATTACCTGATTATTGACATGCCACCTGGAACCGGTGATATACATTTAACCGTAGTGCAAACGGTGCCGGTTACAGGGGTGATCGTTGTAACAACACCTCAATTGGTTGCATTAGCGGATGCAAAGAAAGGTATTGCTATGTTCGGACAGGCGCAACTAAAAGTACCTGTTATTGGGCTGGTAGAAAACATGAGCTACTTTACTCCAGCAGAATTGCCCGATAATAAATACTACATCTTTGGAAAGAATGGGGGTAAAAATTTAGCTGAAGAATTTGATATTTCTTTCCTTGGTCAGATACCAATCGTGCAGAGTATCCGTGAGGGTGGCGACCTTGGCATACCCATCATGGTGAGTGATGATGAAATAACAAAGAAAGCTTTTGCTGATTTTGCCGGTAACGCCGTAAGAGGTATTGCCATGAGGAATGCAAATATGGCGCCTACACAAGTGCAGGAAATACTGGCATAGTGTATAAAGACATTTTAAAAAGTAAACGGCGGGTAAACCCGCCGTTTTGCTTACCAAAACATAACGATTAAAAAACGCTCTTCGATATAATACTGGTTCCTTCCTGTAAGGTTACCACCAATAGTTGCTTTGCGGATGGCAGCTCAATATTGAGGTAACCATTGTTTCCTGTTATCCTGTTCTTATACATCACCCTGCCTGACATATCCGTTACTTGTATGTTGGCTTCATTACTACTCAATTGATAATTAACCAGCAGGTTATTATTATTTTTTACCAATTTTAAACCAGGAGATTTGTTATTATTCCTCAAGGTAATTACATGACTATAACGGAAGCTATTATCGCTGTCAATAAGCTTTAACCGGTAATAGTTAACACCGGATGCTGCAACAGGATCTGAAAAAGAATAATTTGAACTGCCATTCCATTGTACATTTCCTATTGCGGTGAAGTTGCTGCCATCGGTGCTGCGTTCTATAATAAACCTGTCGAAGTTTACCGCATTGCCTGTTAACCACGCCAGTATATTTTTGTTCCCTTCATTTTTACCTTTGAAAGCAATGATATTTACTGGCAATACCACATCATTTATGTTTAGCCTGTATAAGTCATTTAGTTCTTCACTTGGATTATTCCCATCATCCCCAAAAAACAACAAAGAATTATTAAGTATCACAAAGGGCATTGTTTTACCATCCAGGCTGGGCAGGTTTACAGAAGCTGCCAGCACTGTACCTGCTGCTGTACCGTCAGATTTAAACAGTTCTCCTCTATGAACACCATCATCACCATTAAAATAAATGCCTGAACCAGAAATGTAATAGCCATTCAATGTAAGGCCATCGCCAATGTCACCATCCAGGTTAGTAACCATCCTGGTACCTGCCACGCTACCGTCACTGATATAGAGTTCATAGCCGGCGGCAGTTGTAAATGCGCCGAAGAAGAATTTATTTCCCTGGAATAACTGGTTGCCCGGCCCAAAACCATTGGCGTAAGCAGGTAACAGTATCGGGATGGCATCGCCTTCTCCTGGCTCAATATCCATAAATAATTGTGTGCCGGCGGTAGTGCCATCCGTCTGCCATAATTCCATGCCTGCATCGTTGGAATATGCAGCAAAGAAAAGCTTGTTACCAACTTTTATCGCGTTGATGAGAAGAGGTGAACTGCCCCAATCGCCGGGCTGAATATCTTTTAACAATGTTGTTCCAATACCAGTGCCGTCTGACTGCCACAACTCCTGCCCATGCATAAAGTTAGAAGCAGCAAACAGCATCTTTCCGTTGAATTCAATAAAATTATCTGCGGAAGATGACATGGCGCCAGTTGCAATATCCTTCAGCATACTGGTTCCGGCAGGTGTGCCATCACTCAACCAGGGCTCACGGCCATGTGTAAGGTCATCTGCACTAAAGATAAGTTTGTTGTTGTAGGTTCCCAATATAATAGGAGTGGAAGACAATGCAGCAGGCTTAATATCTTTTAATAAAATGGTTCCGGCAGCCGTACCGTCAGTACGCCACAATTCCTCCCCTTCGCCGGGCGTATTACAGACGAAATACAAAAAGTTTCCTGCAAGGGTTGTTTTATACAAACCCCGCAGGTTGCTGCTGCCTGTGCCAGTGTTAATATCCTTTAGCAAAACAGTGCCTGCTGCAGTGCCATCCGATGTCCAGATCTCCCTGCCGTTGGCCTGGGTTTCTGCAGAAAAATAAATACGGTTGTTAAAAACAATAAAGCGGTCATCGGGTGTGGAACTGATGCCGCCGGGATAAATATCTTTTACTAAACGGGTTCCTGCATCCGTTCCATCAGTTGCCCACAATTCGGTACCGCCGGCCATATCGGTGCCTGAAAAATACAATACCCCGTTCAATACGGTTGTTACCGGAATATCAGGAATACGCACTTTGTTGGTAAATGACTGTGTTCCTGCGGCTGTGCCATTGCTAACCCAAAGCAGGTTTGTTTTTTTAGAATAGAAGATGGCTTTGTTGCTGTTGAGCATGCCCATCATTTCAAGGCCTTCGTTATTAGCTAGCTGTGTTGCCTGTGTCATTGCCTGTGCAGCAATTATTACAGCCATCACGGTGGTGAGTAACGTTTTTTTCATGTTATACTTTTTTTAGGCTGTAAAAATGTTGCAAACAGGAATGGAAGACAATCACATGAATATGTATTGCAGGATGAAAAGCAATATCAGCATGATGAATTGTAAAAAAGATGGATGAATTGATGCAGACTTTTCCGTTTTTTACAAAAAGCTGTGTTTATCTTTATCAAATGAAGCAGTTACTGTTCATTACTTTTTATTCCATCACACTTGCAGCCTGCTCGCCAGGAAGAAAAATGACTAATAACAACCCAGCTACAAACAGAACAACTGCGTTTGATAAACAGGGCCACCGTGGCTGCAGAGGAATAATGCCGGAAAACACGATCCCTGCAATGCTGCATGCGCTTGATTTAGGGGTAATAACATTAGAAATGGACATTGTGTTTACAAAAGACAGCGTGGCCATTTTATCGCATGAACCTTTTTTTAACCATGAGATAACAACGGTAATGCCAGGTGAATACTTAGAAAGTTATATCGAGGAAAAAGAAGAGAAGAAATACAACATCTTCAACATGACCCTGAGCGAAACAGAAAAATTTGATGTTGGTTTAAAACCTCACCCACGTTTTCCCCAACAACAAAAGATAGCAATAAAGAAACCCAGCCTGGCTGCTTTGTTTGATGCTGTAAAAATTTATATGCAGACTCAAAACCGGCCTTTCCCCTATTTTAATATTGAAACGAAATCAACACC
The DNA here is from genome assembly GCA_029561305.1 of Bacteroidota bacterium. Taxonomy (GTDB): domain Bacteria; phylum Bacteroidota; class Bacteroidia; order Chitinophagales; family Chitinophagaceae; genus Ferruginibacter. The sequence continues at coordinate 8,523 of JAKQJG010000047.1, forward strand.
TCTAACCGATAATATTTTTCATCCTTCTCCGGCAACTTTTGTAGACGGGCTGATGAAAGTGATAAAAGAAAAAAAAATGGAGCAATGGGTGATGATACAATCCTTTGATATAAGAACATTACAGTACCTGCATAAAAATTACCCAACCATTCCTGCAGTATTATTAATTGAAGATTACGATAAAAGAAGCCTGGAAGACCAGTTGCAACAATTGGGCTTTAAACCAAATGTTTACAGTCCGCATTATTCTTTAGTTACAAAAGAACTATTGGAAAAATGCCATGCACAAAAAATAAAAGTTATTCCCTGGACGGTGAACGAGAAAGAAAAAATAGATGCGTTGAAGGCAATGGGTGTTGATGGAATCATCAGTGACTATCCCAATCTTTTCTAGTTAAAAATCAGACATCAGGTCAATATTCACCCTGTTCAAATCAAAATACAGGGATCTTGACTTGCTGATATACTCTGTGTATTTATACCGGTGCTTCGTGGTATCCTTCTTTTTTGCAGCGGCATATTCCCTGTTATGCTTTATCCAGTCTGCATATACATACGACATCTTTTTATATGCATATAAAGTATTCAGGTATGCTTTGTGTCTTTTTTCATCGCTAAAGTAATTATCACGGTAGTACTTAATACTTGAGTCAAGAGATTCCTCAAATAATTCGTTTCGGGCTGCCATCCAGTCAATACTATCGGCATCATTCCTGTCGTAGGAAAGCACTGCTTGCCGAAGCCTGTCAATTGTTTGACGCTGCTGGTAAAACTCGTTTGCTTTTGCTCTTTTCTCTCTCTTTTCACAACTGTTTGCTAAACGGACAATGCTGAATGTTAACAGCACAATAGAAATAATAATTGGTAATGGTTTCATTAAACCTGGTTAAAGTCCCAGCCACAGCCGGGCATTTTTATAGAATAGTTTTTCCTGCAGTTCTTTTGATAGATCCATTTCACCGATCAGTTTACCCGGCACCTGTTCACCTAATGGAAAAGGATAATCACTGCCCAGGCAAATTTTATCTTCACCCATGACGTCAATAATATATTTCATCGCCTTGGCATCATGCACCAAACTGTCGATCCAGAATTTACCAATATAATCTCTTGGGTTAATCGCATTGTCAACAGCAACCAAATCCGGGCGAACATTAAAACCGTGCTCTATCCGCCCTATTGTTAATGGAAAACTACCACCGCCATGCGCAAAGGCAACACGCAATTTTGGAAAGGCTTGCAGTACTCCGCCAAATATCATGGAGCAGATAGCCCGGGAAGTTTCAGCCGGCATACCCACCAGCCATGGCAGCCAGTATTGTTGCATCTGCTGTTCTCCCATCATTTCCCAGGGATGCACAAACAAGGCACAACCCAGTTCTTCTGCTCTTTTATAAAAGGGGAAGAATTGTTGATTGGATAAGTTTTTACCATTGATATTGCTGCCAATTTCCAGTCCGGGCATTTTTAATTCGGTAACACAACGTTCCATTTCTGCAATGGCCAGGTCAATATCCTGCAATGGCACTGTGCCAATTCCTATAAACCGTTGTTGATTTTTGGCAACTGTATCTGCAATATGATCATTAAAAAAACGGGCCGTTTCTAACCCATCTTTTGGCTTTGCCCAGTAATTAAACAATACCGGGATGGTGGACAGCACTTGCATTGTTACATCGGTATCATCCATTTCTTTCAAACGCACCGCTGCATCAAAACAATTATCATCCACTTCACGGAACAGTTTATCACCCTTCATCATGCAGGCTTTGCAATTCCTGTGTTCAAGATGAATGAATTCGCCGTAGCCGAACTTTTGTACCCAGTTGGGCATTTTATCCGGCATGATGTGGGTGTGTATATCTATTTTCATTTTTTTAGAAACGTTTCTGGTTTCTAGTTTGGATGTTCCTTGTTTCTCGTTATTGGCTCTTTTAGCTGAATTTTGTTTGCGTTATTGGCCGGGTGTGTGATATAAAAAAACGAGAAACGACTCAACGAATAACAAGAAACCAGAAACATTAAATCATCCTTTTCGAACCGGCGGGCTCATTACGGTGCCGCATTTATTACAAGTACGCTTATGCTCATCTGAATAAAAACCTTCCATCACCGGCGGCAACTGTTTTACGATGTCTGTTATTACTTTGTATTCTTCATACAATTTATTACCGCAGTTTTCACAATACCATAAAAATCCATCTTCTTCTGTGGCTCTTATTTTTTCAATCACCAACCCTACTGTATTAGGCCCACGTTGTGGTGAATGCGGAGTTTTGGGCGGCAGTAAAAACATGTCACCCTCGTTGATCGGAATGTCTTTTTGCACGCCGTCGTCTATTATTTTCAGCACAATATTCCCCTCAACCTGGTAGTACAATTCTTCGCTTTCGTTGTAGTGATAGTCTTTACGGGCATTCGGTCCGCCCACCACCATCACGATAAAATTTTCGGCGTCTTTATAAATGCACTGGTTCCCCACAGGAGGTTTTAGCATATCCCGGTGTTCATCAATCCATTTTTTCAGGTTAAAAGGAGCAGTTACTGGCATAGAAATATTTTTGATTGAGTAATGGTTTGGCAATCGTTTATCAAAATCGAAAATTACAACAATTTGACTAAGTTTGATGCGGATAGGGATTGGATATGAACAGGGATCATATGATTTTATGAAAGGCATGAATGACTGGCAATGACAAATACGAAGTTATACGAGATCATTTCATCTAAATTAATCTGTAATAGGGATTAGTATGATTGTATGAAAGGTATGATTGAAAGTAAGACATAGCAATCATTTCATCTAAACTGATCTGTGATAGGGATAAGTATGATTGAAAGTAAGACATAACAATCATTTCTTCTAAACTGATCTGTAATAGGGATTAGTATGATTGTATGAAAGATATGATTAAGAAGAAGTCTGTGAACCAAAAAAATCATATCTGTCATGTCATCTTCAATAATCTGCGATAAAAATTGTTATATGAATTTATCACTACAAGGAAAGACAGCAGTTGTTTGCGGCAGTACACAAGGAATTGGACTGGCATCTGCTATTGAATTATCAAAACTGGCCGCTACCTGTATTCTTGTTGCCAGGAATGAATTGTCTTTACAAGAGGCGTTGACACAATTGAATGTGAGCTACGATCAAAAACATCAATACCTGGTTGCCGATTTTGATAAGCCGGAAAACGTAAAGGAAGTCATCGAAAATTTTGTTGCACAGAACACGGTGCACATATTGATTAATAATTCCGGTGGGCCTGCAGGCGGACCAATTGCGACGGCTGCTGAAGACGATTTCATCAATACTTTTAACCGGCATTTGATCTGCAACCATATTCTCACCAAAGCTGTTATTCCTTCCATGAAAGAAGCCGGTTTTGGGAGGATCATCAATATCATTTCCACCTCAGTAAAAATTCCTTTGGCGAATTTAGGAGTATCAAACACCATCCGTGGTGCAGTGGCCAGCTGGAGCAAAACGATGGCCAATGAACTGGGTCAGTTTAATATCACCGTCAACAATGTATTACCCGGTGCCACCAATACGCAACGTTTGCAAAGCATCATTCAAAACAATGCCAGCAAAAAAAACAGTACCATTGATGCCGTGGAAGAAGAAATGAAAAAAGAAATACCGATGAAACGTTTTGCAGACGCAAATGAGATTGCCAATGTAGTGGCGTTTTTGGCATCGCCTGCAGCGTCGTATATCAATGGAGTGAATATCCCGGTTGACGGAGGAAGAACGGGCTCGATGTAGTGATACGTTTAATGTTTAAAGTCTAAAGTTCAAAGTTGGGAGCCCCCCAATTGCAAACCTTACACCTTAAACTTTAAACCTTAAACATTTAAACATGACTTTAGAAATACCATATCATCTCGAAAATTATATCGGCGGTAATTTCATAGGCCCATTGAGTGGTCAATTTTTAGAGGGCATTAATCCTGCCACTGCTGAAATATATTACCAGGTTCCCAACAGCAATGAAAAAGATATTGAGATCGCTGTCAATGCTGCACAAAAAGCATTGCCCGGATGGAGTACTGCATCAACTGAAACAAGGTTCCGGATACTGAATAAAATTGCTGACCTGATCGATGAACATTTAGAAGAACTGGCACTGGCCGAAACTAACGACAACGGCAAGCCGCTTTGGTTGAGCAAACAGGTTGATATCCGGAGAGCATCTGATAATTTCCGTTTTTTTGCAACCGGCATTATGCATTTTGCAAGTGAAAGCCATTCCACCACCGGCCAGGATGCAATCAACTATACCCTTCGTCAGCCAATTGGTGTAGTGGGTTGTATATCACCCTGGAACCTGCCTTTGTATTTGTTTACCTGGAAAATTGCACCGGCATTGGCTGCTGGTAACTGCGTGATAGCAAAACCCAGCGAAGTAACTCCGGTTACATCTTTTTTACTAGGTAGGATCTGTAAGGAAGCAGGTTTGCCGGATGGCGTATTGAATATTGTACACGGCGATGGACAAAGTTGTGGCGAAGCCATTATCAAACATCCATTAATCAAAGCCATTTCTTTTACAGGAAGTACAAGGGCAGGTGAACGTATCGCTTCTATTGCAGCCCCGATGTTTAAAAAATTATCGCTTGAACTGGGTGGCAAAAATCCGACGATCATTTTTGCGGATTGCGACTGGCCAAAAATGCTAAAAGAAATCTTCCGGTCATCGTTTGGTAACCAGGGCCAGATCTGTTTGTGCGGCAGCAGGATCCTGATCGAGAAAAAGGCGTATGAAGAATTCAAAAAATATTTTACAGAGATAACAAAAAAGCAGCCTGTTGGTGATCCTTTACTTGATCATTCCAAACAGGGAGCCATTGTAAGCAAGGCACATTTTGAAAAAGTAATGAATTGTATTGAGTTGGCAAAACAAGAAGGTGGTTCAGTTGTTTGTGGTGGTAAGGCTGTTAAACTGGAAGGCCGCTGTGCAAACGGATATTTTATCGAACCAACCATTATTGAAGGTCTGGGCCCCAATTGCAAAACCAACCAGGAAGAAATTTTTGGGCCGGTGGTAACGTTGCAGCCTTTTGAAACAGAAGAAGAAGCGCTGCAATTGGCCAATGCAACCCACTATGGTTTGGCTGCTTCTATCTGGACACAGGATATAAGTAAGGCAAATCGTATGGCAGCTAATGTTCAATCAGGGATCATTTGGATCAATTGCTGGTTACTGAGGGATCTGAGAACACCGTTCGGTGGCATGAAAAATAGCGGCGTAGGAAGAGAGGGTGGATGGGAAGCGTTGAAATTTTTTACGGAAATAAAGAACGTTTGTATACAGTATTAATGCAATGTTCCTGGTTACTTGTTTCTCGTTTTTTATAATTTGAGGTGAATTCATTATGGCAACAATAAAAAAATTTACAGAGTTAGAAGTCTGGCAATTGGCAAATGAACTGGAAAAAAAGGTTTATGAGCAATTAAGTGCCGGTACTTTGTCGAAAGACTTTGCATTAAGAGATCAAATCAACAAATCTGTTGGCTCCATTCCAGATAATATTGCTGAAGGTTTTGGAAGAGGAGGGCGAAATGAATTTATACAATTTTTAAGTATTGCAAGGGCATCAGCATCAGAACTGCAGTCACAATTAATACGATGTTTTAACAGGAAGCATTTTTCAGAAGAAAATTATACTGAGCTGTTTGAGCTTTCAGATAAGGTTGGAAATAAGATTGGTGCATTTATTCAATATTTAAACCAATCCGAAAAAAGTGGCCCGAAGTTTCAATACATACTTACAGCCGCAAACGAGAAACGAGTAACAACCAACGAGAAACAAGAAACGATTCATACTGCTAACGCCGCTAAACCATTAGGATCATATCCACATGCAAGAAAAGTGGGCCACTTATTGTTCCTTTCTGGTATTGGCAGCAGGAATGCAAAAGATAATTCTATCCCAGGCCTGGAATTAGATACCGATGGAAATATTTTGAAGTATGATATCGAAGCTGAAACACATCAATGTTTTGCCAATGTAAAAGCGGTACTGGAAGCCAGCGGAAGCAGCTGGGATAAAATTGTGGATGTGACTGTTTTTCTTACTAATATGAAAAAAGATTTTCCTGCCTACAATAAAATTTATGGGGAGTATTTTAGTGATGTGCAGGCATGCAGGACAACGGTGGAAGTAAAAAGTTTGCCGACACCCATTGCGATTGAGTTGAAAGTGATAGCGGTTATTTGATGATGATTTGAAGAGATGTATGAGGATAGAATTAGTGGAGTAATGAGGTATTACAACTGAATTAAATTTTGATAGAGATTATTTAATGATGATTACAAGGGATAGGTATGATTGATACGATTGGCCAAATAATGAGTTTGGGATTATAGTTGAATTAAAGCTTCATAGAAATTGTTTAATGATGATTACAAGGGATAAGTATGATTATTATGATTGGCGAAATAATGAGTTTGGTATCACTATTGAATAAAGGTGGAAGGGGATTTTTGATGATGATTACAACGGATAGGCATGATTGATATGATTGGCGAAATAATGAGTTTAATAAATAAAAATTGCTTTTAAAATGATTTTTGAGAATACAATTGAATTTGCGAAGCAACTTGATGAACAGGATACATTAAAATCCTTTCGGGAAAAATTCTATATTCCATTCATCAATGGTAAAGATTCTATTTACTTTACCGGTAACTCTCTTGGCCTGCAGCCAAAAACCACGCAGGACTATGTGGTGAATGAACTGGAAGACTGGGCCAACTTTGGTGTGGAAGGACATTTTCATGCAAGAAAACCCTGGTTGAGTTATCATGAAATTTTTGCTGAGCAATTGGCAAAGGTTGTTGGAGCACTACCGGAAGAAGTGGTGGCGATGAACCAATTGACGGTAAATCTCCATTTTTTGATGGTGAGTTTTTACCGGCCAAGCAAACAGCGTTATAAGATCATCTGCGAAGCAAAAGCCTTCCCATCTGACCAGTATGCCATCGAATCACAGATTAAATTTCATGGCTTCACTCCCGCCGATGCGATTATTGAAGTTGCCCCGAGAGCAGGAGAATACAGCCTCCGCACGGAAGACATTCTTTCCGCCATTCAACAACACAGTAATGAAACAGCACTTATTCTATTTGGTGGCGTGAATTATTACAGTGGACAGGTATTGGATATGGAGTCTATTACCAAAGCAGCACATGCCGCCGGTATTACCTGCGGATTTGATCTTGCACATGCTGTTGGCAATGTTGAACTAAAAATGCATGATTGGGATGTGGACTTTGCCTGCTGGTGCAGTTACAAATATTTAAACAGCGGGCCGGGGGGTGTATCGGGTGTATTCATCAACAAAAGGCATATTGACAATAAAGATATTCCACGTTTTGCAGGCTGGTGGGGACATACAAAAGAAACAAGATTCAAGATGGAAAAGGGATTTGAACCAATTCCCACTGCTGAAGGATGGCAGGTGAGCAATGCACCGGTATTATCAATGGCTGCACATAAAGCATCACTGGATATTTTTGAAGAAGCTGGCTTGAGTAATTTGTTTGCAAAAGGACAGTTACTGAGTGACTACTTATTGTTTATTTTAAACGATATCAATGCAGGCTCAACAGAAAAATTAATAGAAGTGATCACACCCGCCAATGCAAAAGGTTGCCAGGTAAGTATGCTGATGCTGAAAAAAGGAAAAGAAATTTTTGAAGCGTTAAAACAAAATGGTGTATTGGCAGACTGGAGGGAACCGAATGTGATCAGGGTAGCACCTGTTCCGTTGTATAATACATTTACGGATGTGTTTTTATTTGGTCAGATAATTTCTAAAATGCTGTCAGTATAATATCGTTTCTCTTTTTTTTAATTCAGGCAGTTAAATAAATTGCAGGCCTGGCAAACTTTTGAGCTATTCAAACGAGAAACAAGAAACGAGAAACAGTTTTAAAACGACATGAAAAAAAATACGATTGTAGTCGGCGCAGGTTTAGTTGGTTCATTGCTTTCTATCTATTTATCAAAACGTGGATACAATGTAAAAATATTTGAACGCAGACCCGACATTCGGAAAGAGCAAATGAATGCCGGTCGCTCTATCAATTTGGCATTAAGCGACCGGGGCATCAAAGCACTGGAAGAAGTGGGCATCATGGATGACATTAAAAAAATTTCCATTCCAATGCATGGCCGTTTTTTGCACAATGCAGATGGATCTACCGCCTATCAGCCCTATGGCCAGGAAGGACAGTATATCAATTCTGTTTCGAGAGGGGAGCTGAACAAAAAACTGATGGATCTGGCAGAACAAAATGGTGTTGAGATTTTTTTCGAACATAGCTTTTTGGCTACAGAATCAACTCTTATGCTGGATAACAGGAGAATGGAATACGCAGTGTTTTCAAACAAAAACAACACTAGAAAGATCCCTTACGAAACCGATATCACTTTTGGCGCAGATGGAGCATTTTCAAAAGCCAGATTGAATTATCAATTACAGCATGACCGCTTTCAATACCAGCAATACTATATCGACTTTGGTTATAAGGAACTAACTATTCCAGCAGGCAAAAACGGCGAATTTCTGCTGGAGAAAAATGCGCTGCATATATGGCCCAGGGGAAATTATATGCTGATCGCCTTGCCCAATATGGATGGCAGTTTTACCTGCACTTTGTTTTTCCCTTTTGAAGGTGAAATCTCTTTTGAAACTTTAGATACAAAAGAAAAGGTAGCTACCTTTTTCAAAGAAACATTTACCGATGCATTCCCTTTAATGCCAACCTTAACCGAAGATTTCTTTCATAATCCGACTTCCTCACTTGTTACGGTCAAGTGTTTTCCCTGGGTGAGGGAAGATAAATTTGCATTGATTGGTGATGCGGCCCATGCCATCGTTCCGTTCTTTGGGCAGGGCATGAACTGTGGTTTTGAAGATTGCCGCGTGCTGAATGAATTAATCGATAAACACAGTGAAGACTGGAACCTCATCTTAGAAGAATACCAAACATTGAGAAAACCGGATGCAGATGCCATTGCCGAATTGGCCTTAAATAATTTTGTGGAGATGAGGGATAAAGTGGGCGATCCCAGGTTTTTATTGCAGAAAAAAATTGAAGCGGCTTTTAGTAAAAAACATCCCGGTAAGTGGACGCCTGCTTATTCACAGGTAACTTTTAGTCCGCATATAAGATATAGTGAAGCATTAAAGAACAGTATCAGGCAGGAAGCGATCATGCAACAGGTAATGTCAATAAAGGATATTGAAAACAAATGGGATGATGTGTCGGTGGAAGAAAAGATGTTGCAATTGCTGGGTTGAAGAATAGAATTTGGCCGAACAAGAACGGACATTATTTTTCAATGTAAACGCTGCCCATACAGCTGATCAAAGAACTTTCGTCTTTTTCCCGAAAAATCGGGACAGGTCAAAATAATAGCCATGTATAAATTCCCCTACTACACTGAACAAGACATGGAAAAAGTAATTGCTTTTATGCAAGCCAATACCTTTGCCATCGTTACCGGTGCCGGAGAAAAATATCCAGTCGCCACTCAAATACCTTTAGAAATAAAAATTGACCAGGATAAAATTTTTCTGCAAGGTCACATCATGCGAAAAACTGATCATCACCTGGCATTTGAAAAAAATAACAATGTACTGGTGCTGTTTACCGGGCCACATTGTTTTGTAAGTGCCAGCTGGTACACTAACCCCAGTGTTGGTTCCACCTGGAATTATATGACCGTTCATGCCAAAGGAACAATACGCTTTATGACTGAGATGGAAACCCGTGACGCGGTAAAAACGGTGTCTGATAAATTTGAAGGAACGTTATCAGCAGGCGCATTTGACAAACTGCCTCAGGATTATATAGATCACATGATGAAAGCCATCGTGGGTTTTACCATTGAAGTGGAAAGTATTGATAATGTTTTTAAACTAAGCCAGAACCGGGATGAAGCTTCTCAAAAAAATATTATTGAGCAATTGAGGAAAAGAGGTGATGATAATTCGGTAATGATTGCGGACGAAATGAATCGCAGATTAAAGTAATCAGTATAATTTGGATGCGGTATTGAGCCAATAAGTCCAATGATAGCAATCAGTATTCAAACTTCATAACTTTGTGCTCATGACAAGAAAACAACTCACTGAACAAATACAACAGAAAAAATCTTACCTGCTTGTCGGTCTTGATACTGACATCACAAAAATCCCCAGGCATTTACAGTCCCATCCGGATGCCATCTTTGAATTCAATAAAGCCATCATCGACGCAACTACAGACTTGTGCGTTGGATATAAAATAAACACTGCTTTTTATGAAGCATTGGGCTGGAAAGGATGGGAAATAATGGAACGAACCGTTAATTACATTCCGTCTGAGCATTTTACCATTGCTGATGCCAAACGCGGTGATATTGGCAACACTTCTTCACAATATGCCAAAGCGTTTTTTGAAACGATGCAATTTGATGCTATCACCGTGGCGCCGTACATGGGTGAAGATAGTATAAGGCCTTTTTTAGAATATGAAGGTAAGTGGGCTATTGTTTTAGGGTTGACAAGTAATAAAGGGGCGGCTGACTTTGAAATGCAGCCATTAAATAGTGGTGAACATTTGTATGAAAGAGTATTGCAAACAGTGAGCGAATGGGGTACGGAAGAAAACCTGATGTTTGTTACCGGTGCTACCCAGGCGCATGAATTAGAAAATGTACGTGGCATAATTCCCAATCATTTTTTATTAGTGCCTGGCGTGGGTTTCCAGGGTGGCAGCCTGGATGAAGTGACCAAATATGGCAAAAACCACCATTGCGGCTTGCTGGTAAATGCCAGCCGTGCCATCATTTATGCAGGCAGCGGTGAAAACTTCGCCGAAGAAGCAAGGGTTATTGCACAGCAGTATCAAACGGAGATGGCCGGATATTTATAAATTCCCTCTGTTTGTCAATTCAATAAATTTTCCAGGCAAGCGGCTGCTTTTATAAAATCATCATTGCAACTTCTCCTTCCGCTCAAAAAAGTTGCGCTTTTACAAAGCTGTTGAGATAAAACGAACAAGAGTAAAATAAAAAACGGGTGGTTTTTAGCCACCCGTTTTCATTTCATTATTTACAATGCGATTATTGTTTTACAACTTTTGCATTTACAACTTCGCCACCGGCGGTAATTACTTTTACCAGGTAAACCCCTTTTGCCAATTTTGAAATATCCATTGTAGAATTAACCTGCGCTGTACGCTGTGATGCAACCTGTCTTCCGTTTACATCCATAAGGATAATGGAAGAAACACCTTCATAACCGGTGAGGTTAATGTTCAGTTTATTCTGCACTGGGTTTGGAAACACTGTCAACAGTTTTTTACTGCTGATTGTTGCTGGTGTTTCTTCTTCCCTTGATGCGGTACCCAGCGCTACTCTTAGTGTATAACAGGTAGTAGCGTTATTGGCGCCATTGTAACCGTATACCCTTGCAAAATAAGTACCTGCAGTGTACGTACGGGTAATGGTTTCGTTGCTGGTTCCTCCGTTTTGAGAAATAGCCAGCTGAGAAGTTCCATTACTTCTATACAAACGCAGATCATAATCAGCAGGTAAAGTGGAAAGCGTTAGCGTGGCGGTACCGCCGGTTGTGATCACAAATTTGTAGTAATCATTATCACCGTTTGCACTGATCGTTCCTTTAACATCTGTATTGAAAGGAATAGTAGCCGCACCGGCAGCAGTACCATTTGTGCTTACATCATACACACCGGGGCAGGTTGGTGCAGTCAATGTAGTGAACTGGGCTGCTGTTGCTGTGCTTGATCCAGATGCACAGTTAGTAGTCACTCTCCAGTCGTATAAAGAAGCGGCAGTTAAACCTGTAAGGTTTGCAGACGTTCCTGTTTGAGCTGTTGAGAAATTGGTCCAGGTAGCAGATGTATTCAATTTGTATTGTACTGCATAACTAACGGCGCCGCTTACTGCTGTCCAGCTCACGGTGGCAGTGGTAGCTGCTGGTGTGGATGACAAACCAGCCGGTGCTGCACATACCGGAACTGCAGTAGTTGTAAACTGTGCCGCCGTAGCCGATGTGGTTCCAGAAGGACAGGTGGCACTCACTCTCCAGTCGTACAACGAAGAAGCTGTTAAACCTGTAAGATTTGCGGAGTTTCCTGTTTGTGCAGTGGAGAAGCTTGTCCAGGTAGCAGAAGAATTCAATTTATAATCTACTGCATAACCTGAAGCACCGCTAACTGCCGTCCAGCTAACGGTGGCAGTTGTTGCCGCAGGTGTTGAGGATAATCCTGAAGGAGCAACGCATACTACCTGTGTACTAAACTGTGCTGTTGCTGCTGCACCCGTACCTGATGCACAAGTAGCAGTCACCCTCCAGTCGTACAAACTTCCTGAAGCTAAACCGCTAAAGTTTGCAGAAGTACCTGTTTGCGCTGTTGCAAAACTTGTCCAGGTAGCAGATGAATTTAATTTATAATCAACCGCATAGCTGGTTGCACCACTTACAGCAGCCCAGCTAACGGTGGCGCTTGTTGTAGTAATAGCAGAAGAAGCCAGGCCTGTTGCGGTACCACAGGACGATCCTGCAGTGATGGTGAAGTTGGCATTGGAAATATCAAAGAAGATATTACCAACTGCTTCCACTTTTATCCTCGCTGTTGTTGTAGGTGTATTAGGAATTACCAATGCTTCTGTTCCATCGTTTGGAGTACTGGCAGCCAAGACTGTTGGGAATGTTTGTCCGCCATCTGTACTCAATGATATTTTTACATTGGCACAACTTACGGGGGAAGCCGTAGTGCTGGCAACAGCCCATGTAACAGTTTGCGTTGAATTACCTGCATAGGACACTGCTGTATTCGGCACACTTACAGCAAAAGGGCCTGAGGCGCTGCTTACTGTAACAACCATATCCCTGAATTGCGTTTGTCCTACACTGTAAGGAGCAGTAGAAATATAAGGAGCATTATCTCTTACTGTTAACCTGAAGTTCAGTGTTCTTGCTACAGAACTCAATGCTTCCGTCACCATCGTGGCATCACCACCGGTCATTGGACCTGTAGTTGTTCCGCCAGCAAGAATAGTTGCCAGCCTTGGGAAATATTTTACAGGTGAAGTAGTGGGCGCATAAGAGATCCAGTTAGGACCAGAAGCTTTTGTAGCACTTGCCCTGCTGCTTGCATTTGTTTGCGAGGAGGATGCATTGTCATTTTGCTCCCAGCTATAGGTTAATACATCGCCTGCATTGGCATCGGTTGCGGAACCGGTTAATGCAAAAGGCGTGCTTCTTGGAATGGTATAATTTGTTAGAGTGCCAACTACCGGAGTTGCATTGGCGATTGTTACTGTTACCGGGCATGTTTTAGTAGCCAGGTTAGCCTGTATCTGTGCAATAGAAGCCTGGTGGTAAAAAGGAATGGAGTGTGCAGCGGCATCATAAGAAGTGATACCGGCATAGCCCATGATGGTGATACCAGAACCAGGTTCTTTATTCACGCCAGTTCCTTCATTGCTCATTGAAAAAGTGTGATTGGCACCCAACTGGTGGCCTATTTCATGTACCACATAATCAATGTCAAAATTATCGCCCTGTGGAATTCCATCAGCTGGTGACGTGTAGCCGCTTCCTTTTTGGTTATTGGTACATACACAACCAATACAACCTGCGTTGCCACCACCGCCGCTGGCACCAAAGAGGTGACCAACATCGTAGTTCGCTTCGCCAATTACAGAAGTAAGTGTGCTCTGCAATTCACCATTCCAGGCGCCACCTGCGCCTGTGCTTGCGGCAGAATAAGGATCGCTGGATGCAGTGTAATAGAAAACGCTGGTAGTATTAGCAACAAGGTTTAAATGCAATGCCAGGTCCTTTTCATACACCCCGTTACAACGTGTCATCGTTGCATTAACTGCCGCTAAAACCAAACCCACCTGTGCAGCGCTGGTAGCACCAAAGTAATTGGAATATTCAGCAGTAACGGACTGGGCTAAACGCATTGTTTTGAGATCGGCACCGCTTCTTGCAGTAATGCCGGTATTGTTTACCTGGTTATCCAAACCAACTGCCATTCTCTCATCAACAGTAGAACAGGTCCAGGGAATTTTCCCAGGACTTCTCTTTGTCGTATATACAGCATAAACGGTATGATCGGATGAATAGGGCTCCATAAATTCGGCAGCCTTGTCATTTGACCTGATCACCATCGTTTGTATACCCTGCGGAGAGTAACTGAGTTTTAACATGGCCGATGGATCAGAAATCCCTCTTCCAGAAAATGCCCGTATTTGAGGAAAACGTGCCTGTAATGCAGGTTCAAAATTGGAGGCTTCAAATATTTCAAACTGCTCCATCACACCTTCCGCATTGGGCAAAGAAACAATAGCGGAATGTGATACTGCGTTGTCAACTACACCAAATAGTTTTAGCCGCAGCGTTTCGCTGTTTAAATTGAACAATTGAAATTGCTTTGGAAAACTTAGCCTTGATGCGGCTTTGTCAGGAGTAATGCCAACAGAAGTTGATCTGCGGCTCCAGCCATCTTGTGCTGATACTGCCTGTAAAAATGAAAATGACACGATGGCCATTACCAGTTTTTTCATAAGCGTTGAGTTTTAGTTTTTATTAAATGAGCACTGAATATATACACATTTTTTTACCCGGATAGTCCTATACTGCACATTTTTCAGTATTTGTGCAGAGATTGTGGCATATGTCACTTTAATCAAGGGCTTTCCATAGCTAAATTCGTAAATGTACGAAGCCGGTAGCAGCGAAAGGGATTACTAAGGCCTGTATTATCTATCTTGCAGCGCAATGACAAAAGCAGTTTTTCATTTACTTAAAAAAGACCTGTTGCTTGAATTAAGGCAACAGCACACCTTGTATGGCATATTGCTCTATATCGCTTCTACCATTTTTGTTTTGTCTTTATCAGTAAAGGAACTCGATGCGGCTGTATGGAATGGCTTGTTTTGGGTAATACAGTTGTTTATCTGCGTAAATGCCGTGGCCAAAAGTTTTTTGCAGGAAAGCAGGGGCAGGATGCTGTATTATTACAGTATAGTATCACCAGGCGCTTTTATATTGGCCAAACTGATGTATAATCTGATCCTCATGCTTTTCATGAGTTTGATAAGCCTGTTGTTGTACGCTGTATTTGTTGACTCCCCATTAATGGATGCTGGAAAATTTATCTGTATTGTAATATTGGGCGGCGCCAGCATTAGTTTGGTATTTACTCTAATGAGCGCCATTGCTGCCAAAGCCAGTCACAATGCAGCACTGATGGCGATACTGGGCTTCCCTGTGATACTGCCTTTGTTATTACTTCTGATGCAACTTAGCAGAACGGCCTTTAATGAAATTTTTAAGGAAGGTGCTGTATTACATTTAGCAGCATTGATTATTGGGCTGGATGCACTGGTTGTTGCGATGGCGGTGGTGCTGTTTCCTTATTTGTGGAAGGACTAATGTTTCTGCCAGCTTTCCTTTCATCCAAAATATTCCTCTTCCATTTTCCCCTTTACCCTACCTTTGCGCCACTCTTTAAAAAATTCCGTTTTCGTGCATAAAAGCTGGTGGAAAATAGCATCTTTTGTCTTGCTGGTATATACCGTTGTGGGCGGTTTTTTAATGGATGTACCGCATAAGCATATCCTTAATGAAACCATCCGCAACCTGTACTTTCATGTGGCCATGTGGTTTTCTATGACCATCCTTTTCAGCATCAGTTTTTACTATAGCATACGGTATCTCCGGGGTTTTAATTTTAAGGATGATATCTATGCCCGGCACTTTGCTTCCATGGGCACTTACCTCGGCATATTGGGCTATATCACTGGTTTCATCTGGGTGTCAGTTACCTGGGTCAGCGACCAGGGGCAAAGTTTCAGCAGCGTGCTGCGGGAGCCCAAACTGATATTTGCAGCTATTGGATTATTAATATACGGGGCGTATTTTGTTTTAAGAAGCTCCTTTACTGATATTGACAAACGGGCAAGGATAAGCGCTGTGTACAGCATCTTTGCCTATGTAATGCTCTTTGTCACCATGTTTATTATCCCAAGGATAGTGGAAGGAAGTCTTCACCCGGGTGGCAAGGGCGGCGATGGCGGTAATCCTGCCTTAAATTTTAAAGATATTGACAGCCGCTTACGACTGGTATTTTATCCTGCGGTCATTGGGTGGACCTTGCTGGGTGTGTGGATCGCAACACTCAATATAAGGATACAATTAATAAATGACAGGTCATTACTAACCCAACCGGTAAAAGCAAAAAAATAAAGAAAATGAAAATTGTTATAAAAATATTTTTGTTTTTGGTGATGGTATGCAACGCATCGGTTTTATTTGCACAGGATGATAAAGTAGAAATGGCCGATGTATTGCGGAGCAATGGGAAAATTTACATTGTGGTGGCAGTTTGTCTTACCATTTTGATCGGCTTATTCCTGTATGTGTGGAGTGTGGACAGGAAGTTGAGTAAGGTGGAGAAGGAGAGCTAAGCGGTTAAAAGTGGAAAGGAGGAAAAAGAGTGGAAAGCACCCAGGACTTTTGGTGCAGGTGATTCCGGAAAACTTCAAGGCCAATTCAGGAAGGCCAGGAGCAAAGAGGCAAAGATTCACTGAGCAACCGGCAAATCATAACAATCGTACCGATCCTGCAAAATCATCATTTAAATATTCTTAATAGTTCTTCATAAATAACATAGCTTCTTGCCAGCAGCTATTCTAAAAACAACGATTGCTTAATTAAAAGAAAAAGTTATGTCAGCAAACAAAGAGTACAGCTTTTTTCACTCCGTGGAAATGAGCTTTGACAAAGCCGCAAAATTTACCAAATGGGACCTGGGTATTCTTGAACAAATTAAAGCCTGTAACAGTGTGTACCAGATGCGGTTCCCGGTAAAGCGGGATAATGGCACTATCGAGGTGATTGAAGCCTACCGGGTGCAACACAGCCAGCACAAAACACCGTGCAAAGGAGGTATCCGCTTTAGTGATGAAGTAAACCAGGATGAAGTGATGGCGCTTGCTTCATTGATGACCTATAAATGTGCCATTGTAAATGTTCCTTTTGGTGGTGGTAAAGGTGGTATCAAGATCAATCCGCATAAATACAGTGTGTACGAACTGGAAAAGATCACACGCCGGTATACCTCAGAACTGGTTAAGAAAAATTTTATCGGCCCCGGCATTGACGTACCTGCTCCTGATTATGGAACAGGTGAAAAAGAAATGGCCTGGATCGTTGATACGTATGCTTCCTTAAAACCAGGTGAAATTGATGCAGCAGGTTGTGTAACAGGTAAGCCTATCACACAAGGTGGTGTACGTGGCCGAAAAGAAGCCACCGGCTTAGGCGTATTTTATGGTATCCGTGAAGTATGCAGCATGCCGGATGTAATGGCAAAATTGGGTATGCCAACAGGTATTGAGGGAAAAACAGTCATTGTACAGGGCCTGGGTAATGTGGGCTACCATTCAGCTAAATTCTTCCGGGAAGGCGGTGCTAAAGTGGTCGCCATTGCTGAACACAACGGTGCTATTTACTGTGCAGATGGATTAAATGAAGACGAAGTATTTCAACACAAACAGAAAACAGGTAACGTTACTAATTTCCCCGGTGCTATTAACCTGGAAAAAACAACCGATGCGCTGGAACTGGATTGTGATATTTTGATACCTGCTGCTTTGGAAAATGTGATCAATGGTGAAAACGCTTCCAGGATAAAAGCAAAGATCATTGGTGAGGCGGCCAATGGGCCCTGCACACCGGAAGCAGATGAAATATTTGTACAAAAAGGCATACTATGTGTACCGGATATGTACCTCAATGCCGGCGGTGTTACCGTTAGTTATTTTGAATGGCTGAAAAACCTTAGCCACGTACGTTATGGCCGCATGGAAAAGCGCTTCAATGAAAACATGAATATGAAGATCATTGACCAGATACAGGGATTAACCGGCAAACAGATGGGCGAAAAGGAAAAAGCGGCTATTGTACATGGTGCAGATGAACAGGACCTGGTACACAGCGGTTTGGAAGAAACCATGATCAGCGCTACTAGGGAAATCATGGATATCTGGAAAAGCAATCCTGCCATACCCGATATGCGTACAGCGGCTTACGTTAGTGCCATCAATAAAGTGGCCACCAGCTATGCAGAACTGGGTATTTTCCCATAACTTTTTTTAAATCTTATTTATAAACAAAGCCCCCGATTCAATACCGGGGGCTTTTATATTGTCAAATTCTTTTATTGTATTACCAGCAATTCTGCCAGGTTGTGCCATCATACACCCTTAATTTATGTAAGGTGGCATCATAATAAAGGTCTCCTTCCGCAGCGTTGCCCGGTGCTGTGGTTCTAGGCTCAAGCCTCATCACGTCTTTCACATGCAGGTTCCTTTGCGGATTGCAAATGTTTACTCCCAATTTACCGTATCCGCAGTCAGAAGCAGTGGCTGTATTTAATTGTGTAATTTCTTCAACAGAGAGGGCCCTGTTCCATATCCCAATATCATCTATCCTGCCATTGAACGGATTGCCCGTAGAAGAAGAGAAGCTATTGTGGTCATAACCAAATCTCAAGCCCCCACCGGCACAACTATCAATAAGGCCGGGAAATGCCCCCGAAGTTTCCAGGATGCCATTTTTATACAATCTTGAAGAATCGCCATCATAAGTTACAACGAAATGTACCCAGGCAGCTGTATCAATGGATGCGCCATTGCCAGGGCCTAACCAACCCACTCCCCGAACGCAATTGCTGCCGAGTTTGGCAGCAGAAAAAGGAGAACCTGTGTTATCAAGGGTAAGCGCATAGCCTTCTGCATTTGCCGTTGTTCTTGAACCCTTGTAGAGGATTTGATTGCCGACAAAAGTGTTTGTGCATTTAACCCATGCACTTATGGTTAACCTTCTGCACCGCAAACTGGCGGCATCCGCCACCTCAATCATACTGTTGAAGCCATTAAATGAATAAGCAGCGTTGATATTGCCAAACCTGTCGGTGGTTAAGGATGTATTGCTGGCAACACCATTGTTATTGAAACCACTTTTATCGTTGGCATTGCCATTAAAAGGCCACCAGCCCACAAGACCATCGGCTGGAATAAAAGTAGGAAGATCAGATTGAGCTGAACTGCTGAATGCAACAAACAGCAGGATAGGTAAAACCAGGAACCGCATCAGTATTATTTTACGGGTGAATTAATTTGATTAAAGCGGCCGCAAAGAAAAGGAATTATTTTGTAAAACTGAGGGAACAGTCAAACTTGCCTGCATCCTGGCCTAGTTCTGCCGCTGCAGCATTACTCAAACGAATGAGCACACCATCATTTTGCTTTATAGCTGGCATCACATCCAGCACTTTTGCATATACCGATTTGCCAGTAGCAGGACTGGTGATCTTTACTATTGTACCAGGCAAAGCCCCGTTGTGGAGGCAATAGTATTTTCCATCTTCCCAGCCACTGGTACTTTTAAAAACTGCAGCTGTGCCAGTTTCATTGTCGATGTCTGCGCTTCTGGACTGCTCGGTAAAAATATTTCTAAAAAAGCCACCATTAAAGTTTTTGGCTTTACGGCTTTCTACTTCAGGCTTTTCATTCACCTTCACTACCACAGGTGCTGTTTTTACAGGAAGAGGTTCAACCGCCACCGGCTTTTCTTCTTTTTTAACAGCTGTAACAGGTTCTTCTTTTACAGTTTTTACTTCAGGCTTTTTTTCAGGCTCTTTTTTTGCCAGTTCCGGTTTAGCTGTTTCTTTTGCAGGGGTGGTAGCTGCAGCAATTACCGGCGGCTTTGCCATTGACGACAATGCAGAGAGATCTTTTTTTACTTTTAAATATCCAACCACCAGTTTGGTACCATTATTCACAGCATCGCCAGCAATATTATTCCATTTCTTTAAAGTCTCCACCGGCAGTTTGTTATAAGTAGCACCAATTCTGTACAGACCTTCTTTTTCTTTAACCACATGGTACAATGGAACCAGCGCTTCATCGGGAGCAGCCACACCATCCTGCGAAAAATTACTAGCAACGGGTATTTTTATCACCTGGCCCAGGTTCAAACCCTTTTCAATTTCCAGTTTATTAAAGGGTGCAATTTCCTTCGGGCTGATATTGTATAAACGGCCAACGCTGTAGAAATTTTCTTTTGGGGCAACCGTATGCGTAAGGTATAAGTTTGGAGCAGTGCCTTCTATTATCAAAGGTTTATTTTGTGCCGCCG
This sequence comes from Bacteroidota bacterium, assembly GCA_029561305.1. Lineage (GTDB taxonomy): Bacteria > Bacteroidota > Bacteroidia > Chitinophagales > Chitinophagaceae > Ferruginibacter. The sequence continues at coordinate 28,768 of JAKQJG010000047.1, forward strand.
CAAACAGCGGCGCTAAAAACAATATGATACAAATGCGCTTCATGTTTTTCATTTTTTACCGGTGGCAAAGATGGGAAATAAGTTGCTTAACGGCAACTATTATACCGGAACAGGTAATTTTTTAACGATGGATTAGATTTTATTTATTCAATATCCGCCATTCTTTAGGATAGTAATTATTGATGCGGTTGGGTAAAATTTTTACCCAGCCCAGCGGAAGCTGTTTAAATTTTATTAATGCCCAGCCCTTTTGTGACGTATCAATGCTGAACTCCTGTTTGCGCAAATATTGCAAGGCAGCCGGTTCATCTGCGTTTATTGAACACACCTGCTCATTAATGATATTGCTTACTGCCAGTTCATGATCCGGTATCAATTCATTCCGGATAACAGCACCCATTTTTACACCTGCCTTTTTTATGTATATTGAATTTTGAATGAGAGCAAGGTCCGGCTCCAATGCACTGGGCATAGCAATCACTTCCTCTTTTTGTTTGATGAAAAAATAATCATCAGCATATTTTAAAAAGGGCTTTATTACTGCTGCTTCTTTTGAAGACAGTTTTTCTGCTTTTAATTTTTGCTTTCCAGGTTTTGTATCCCGTGGCTGACCATCGCTTTTTTTAAAAGCCGCAATAAAAAAGCCTTCGCCTTTTACTTTATCCGGGTAAAAACGATACCCAAAGGCCTGGTGCTTTGATGACAGGGTTTCTACTATACCAGACGCTGCCTCCACTCTAAACTTTAAACTTTCAACCACAAACCCTTCTAAAAGCCAATCAGCAATCTGTTCATCTTCTTCTTCACTATATGAACAGGTGGAATAAATTAAAACACCGTCCTGTTTCAATGCAGGCAACACATCTGCCAGGATCCTTTGCTGGCGCTGGCTGCAGAGCTGCACATTTTGTTCGCTCCATTCATTGATGGCATCCCTGTCTTTGCGAAACAACCCGCTGCCGCTACAGGGAGCATCCACCACTATCACATCAAAATATCCGGGGAGCCGTTGAAAATCTTTTGCATCATTGTTTGTTACGATCACATTGGCAGCGCCCCACTTGGTAATGTTTTCCGATAAAATGCTCACCCTGGTTTTTATCACTTCATTACTAACCAGTAAACTATCTTCCGTTATCAGAGACTGTATCAATGTTGATTTACCACCAGGTGCTGCACAGAGGTCGAGTACTTTCATGGGTTGACACAAATCAACAGTTTGCTTCAGTGCTTCTTCCAAAAACATACTGCTGGCTTCCTGCACATAATATGCACCCGCATGAAAAAGCGGATCAGCGGTAAAAGACGGTCTTTCGCTCAAATAAAAACCGTTCGAATTCCAGGGGACTTTTCCCGATTGAAAATTGAATATTGAATATTGTGTACCTGCCTGCCGGGAGGCAAGGTTGAATATTTTAGCAGGATTTATTCTCACGGAAGTGATCGTTGACCCGCCCGCATGCACTTCTTCAAATGCTTCCTTTGAAAAGCCCTGGACGTTTTGTATGGATTCAATAAAAGATGCTGGTAATGCCAATAAAAATATTTCGGACAAATATCTGTAAAATAAAGTGGAACCTGCTGAACCGATTATGCCGTTGTTTGTTTATTTTAGTTAATATAATTACAAGCTGCTTACTCCTGCACCAACTGTTACCGCCATCATTAACAATTTAAACAGATGCCCGGTATGCAAATTGAAAAAAGAC
>JAKQJG010000048.1 GCA_029561305.1 Bacteroidota bacterium
AGAGCAAGGATCATTTCCGGTGCCAACGTTCGCAGCGATATTGAAGCAGGCGAAGCGCTGGGCAAAGCAGTGGCACAAAGATTTGTTACCAGGGCAAGAGGAGACAGGGCTGGTGCAGCAGCAGGCAACCAGGCATCATGGACACAATTGGAAACAGATTGTATAGCAAGGGGCGAAACACCGTGGTACAGTCTTGAATTCCCTAAGCGTCCTCCCATGTTACCGGGCTTTGGCAAAGTGAAAGCATTTTTGTTTGATTCCTTAACTGCTGTTTCTTTACGTCCAGCAGAACCACCCTTGGTAAAAAGCGACCAAATGAAAAGGGAAACAGAAGAGGTTTTGTCAATGATCAAAAATCCAACAAGGGAACGTACAGCCATTGTACATTTTTGGGCTGATGGCATAGCCACTTATACACCACCAGGCCACTGGGATGCTATAGCGGCCGAAGATTTTATCGATAAAAATTTTAGCGAAGTAAGATGGGCAAGGAATATGGCATTGCTGAATATGTCACTGATGGATGCAGCGATTGTTTGCTGGGATACCAAGTATCATTATTACAATCCCAGGCCCACACAGTTAAACCCGGAAATAAAAACATTGACAGGAATACCCAACTTTCCTTCTTATATATCAGGCCATTCAACATTTAGCGGAGCAGCAGCCTCTATTTTAGGGCATATCATCCCGGAAAGGAAGGCAGCCTATGATGCAATGGCAACCGAAGCCTCCATGAGCCGTTTGTATGGGGGTATTCATTATCGGAGTGATTGTGAAGTGGGGCTCACTACAGGTAACAATGTTGGTAGTTATGCCATTCAAAGGGCACGAACCGACGGAGCAGAATAATTCAGTCCCGGTCTGACTGGGGTGTTAAATATTTTATGTTTTAGGTAGCGGCGCTGTAATTCTTTACAGGGCAAATTTCTAAAGATCAATTTCTTTATATAAATTTTTTATCGGTAAGTTTTATGTTAAGGCGGAGTAATTCTTTACAAACGCCATTTTTTCTTTCTTAAATATTACTGTGATGAAAAGAGTTTTGTTTTTTATCTGTGCTTTTAATATGTCCATTGCTTTTTCTCAAACTGAAAAAGGAGCAGTTGATGCTACAGAAAAAATATTAGACAGTGTTACCCTGCGTTCTTATCTCTATCAAAATCATATAAAACAATTGGCACCAGCCGAAGGCACGTATCTTTTTTCAGGAAAAAAAACAGAAATGATCAGTATGGCAGGTATTCCTGCAGATATTACCAATAAAACAGGCAGGCAGGTTTTTGCAAAAATTCCAGGCATATTTGTATATGATATGGATGGTGCCGGCAACCAGATAAATATTGCAGCCCGTGGTCTTGATCCTCACCGCGGCTGGGAATTTAATAACCGGAAAGATGGCATTATCACCAACTCCGATATGTATGGTTATCCTGCCAGCCACTTTAGTATGCCATTTGAAAGTATTGAAAGAGTGGAGCTGGTACGAGGCACAGGTTCATTACAGTATGGTGCACAGTTTGGTGGCATGCTAAATTATATTACCAAACAAGGAGACAGTACAAGACCATTTAGTTTTGAAAGTATCAATACTGTTGGATCATTTAATTTGTTGAGCAGTTACAATGCCATTGGTGGAAAGGCCGGAAAGTTCAGGTACTATGCCTACCTTCAAAAAAAGTCAAGGGATGGCTACAGGAAAAATGAACATACAGATTCGGAAAGCGAAGCCATCATTCTTTCTTATGAAGCAAACAAGAATTTATCTGTCCGTGCCGAATGGGCAAGGTCAAAATATTTGTACCGCATCCCGGGTCCGTTAACAGACAGTATGTTCTATGCCGATCCAAAACAGGCAACCCGTTCCCGTAACTATTTCAGCCCGGATATTCATATTCCATCTGTTACCATTAACTGGCAACCTGCGTTAAGAACAAAATTACAGTTCACCTCGTCGGCAGTGTTAGGCAAAAGAAGCAGCGTACAATTTGATAAGCCAACCAACATTGGAGATACGATTGTTACTGCAACTTTGCAATATAATAACCGGCAGGTGGATATTGATGCGTTCAATAGCTATACAGCGGAACTACGTTTGTTGCAGGAGTATAGTCTTGGCAAACAAGTCAGCCAGTTTACAGCCGGTGTACAATACATGAATAACGATCTGCATCGTACTCAAATGGGCAAAGGAACTACCGGCAGCGACTATGACCTTTCATTGGTTACACCAGGATGGGGCAGGGATGTTTATCTTAAAACAAAGAACATCGCATTGTTTGCAGAGAGCCGGTTTCAGTTAACCAGCAGTTTTTCGGTTAACATAGGTGCCAGGTTAGAAGTGGGAAAAACGGATTTGAGCGGGTCCATAACTTATTATCCCGGCAACGCCATTCCTGTTTCGATCAAACGTGAATTCCCTTTGTTGGGTGCCAATTTTTCTTACAGGCTCCCAAAGAATATGGAACTATACGGCGGATGGAGCCAGAGTTACCATCCCATGCTGTTTAAAGACCTGATCCCTGCTTCCCTGTATGAAAAAGTAGATCCCAATATCAAGGATGCAAAAGGCTACAATGCAGAATTTGGTTTTCGTGGCAACTGGAAGTTTTTACGCTGGGATATCACCGGGTTTTTATTAAAATACAATAACCGCTTTGGTACATTGGCCGAAACAGATGAACAGGGAAATTTTTATACTTACAGAACAAATATTGGCAATTCACTTACCAGCGGTGTAGAAATATTAATACAAGGTGACTGGATGATCAATAAAATCAGTTTGTCAGTTTTCACTTCCACGGCATTTACCAATGCAAGGTATGCAGATGCTGTTGTAAAATCCGGTACCAATAACATCAACATCAAGGGAAACAGAGTGGAAAGTGCACCTGGTTTGATAACAAGAAATGGTGTAACGGTACGCTATAAAATGTTCAGTTATTCTTTGTTGTACAGCTATACAGCACAAACATATGCAGATGCTTTAAATACCGAAGCGCCATTAAAAACTACCGGTGCTGTAGGCCTGGTGCCATCTTACGGCATACTCGACATGAACTTTGCATTGAGATTTTCAAAAGCCCTTGAACTAAAGGCAAATATTAGTAATGTTACCAACAAGCAATACTTTACCAAGCGGCCAACTTTTTATCCTGGTCCGGGTGTATGGAGCAGCGATGGAAGAAACGCTGCTGTTACAATAGCCATACGCTTGTAAAACTTATTTTTACTTTTCCTCTGCCATTTTTATACTTACTGCTAACTTGTGAAATAATCAGCGGTTCTATATAAAGTCATTCTGCGAGGAAGTACTTTTTTTGCTGTAGGTATAACAAAATCATTTAATGTTAATCAACAAGTATACGCAGGTTGCAGCAGCAGTAATTACAATACTGTTTTTTTCATGCTCAGGTAATAACAGCAGCAATAAAGAAATGATCAGCCTGCTTACTGATGTGGCAAAGCAGGCAAACAACAGGGAAAATATCTTTTCACCACAGGCAAGACTGGCTTTTTATGATACCATACTGTCTAACAACAAGGGCAGGCAGGCACCAGTTAGTATA
>JAKQJG010000066.1 GCA_029561305.1 Bacteroidota bacterium
ATTCTCGGGCCGCATCATGGGGAAAAACAGCACATCCTGTATAGAGTGCTGGTTAGTCAGCAGCATGGCGATCCTGTCAATACCAAAACCAATACCACTGGTTGGCGGCATACCATATTCCAGCGCCCTTAAAAAATCATAGTCTATAAACATAGCTTCATCATCACCCCGTTCCATCAGTTTTGCCTGTTCTTCAAAACGCTCCCTTTGTTCAATGGGATCATTTAACTCGCTATAAGCATTCGCAATTTCTTTGCCGTTGCACATTAATTCAAAACGCTCCACCAGTCCTGGTTTGCTGCGGTGTTTTTTAGTTAATGGGCTCATTTCAACCGGGTAGTCAGTTATAAAGGTTGGTTGTATATAATGACCCTCACATTTCTCCCCAAAAATTTCATCGATCAATTTGCCCTTGCCCCATTTTTCATCGGCATGTATTTTTAATTGACCACATACTTCCCTGATACCGGCTTCATCCATTGCGCTGATGTCAAAACCTGTATGTTCTTTTATGGCATCATACATGGTGATCCTCTTGTAGGGTGCTTTAAAATCTATTTCTTTATCACCCACCATTACTTTGGAAGAACCGTTTGTTGCGATGGCTGCTTTCTCCAGCATTTGTTCAGTAGTATCCATCATCCATTCGTAGTCTTTGTACGCAACGTAAAATTCCAGAACAGTAAATTCAGGATTGTGTGTACGGTCCATACCTTCATTGCGGAAGTTGCGGCTGAATTCATACACCCATTCAAAACCGCCTACGATCAGGCGTTTTAAATACAGTTCATTTGCAATACGCATGTACATCGGCACATCGAGTGCATTGTGATGTGTAGTAAATGGCCTTGCTGCTGCCCCACCGGGTATAGATTGCAACACGGGCGTATCCACTTCCAAAGCACCCCGCTCATTCAAAAATTCCCGGATGGCATTTACCAGTTTTGTGCGTTTGATAAAAGTTTCTCTTACGGCCGGGTTCACAACAAGGTCTGCATAGCGTTGCCTGTAACGGAATTCCGGATCGGTTACTTCATCAAATACATTTCCCTCTTCATCTCTTTTTACAACAGGTAGTGGTTTCAGTGATTTGCATAACAGGGTTATCTCCTGTGCATGTACAGATACTTCTCCTGTTTTTGTTGTAAACATGTATCCCTTGCAGCCAATAATATCTCCCAGGTCGAGGGGTTTTATCACGGCATCAAATAATTGTTTGTCTTCACCAGGGCATACATCATCTCTTTTTACATACAATTGAATAATGCCTTTTGTATCCTGTAGTTTCAAAAATAATACTTTGCCTTTATCATTAATGCTCATCACTCTTCCTGCCACACATACATCCAGTTTAGTTTCTTTATCGGCTTCATAAGCTGTTTTTGCATCAGCGCTGTGATGTGTTACAGGATACAATGCTGCAGGATAAGCATCAATCCCCAGCTTTGTCAGGTCAGCCAGTTTCTGTCTCCTGATAATTTCCTGTTCACTCAAATGTTGTGTGCTCATGGTTGGTTTAAAAATTTTTTGCAAATATACCGTATGCAACCATTTGCGGTATAAGTTTATCTTGGCTGTAGTTTGGCAGCAAACTTGCCATTACTTTAAAAACATTATATGAAGAAAGTTATCCCGGTTTTGTTATTCTCCCTGTTATTTGTTGGTTGTGATGAATTAAAAAGGCTCCAAACTGCCACCGGCGCAGGAAGCGGAGTTACAGAAGCCGAGGCGGGGCAGGGTATTAAAGAGGCCTTGGGCCAGGGGTTGGTAAAAGCGGTATTACAATTAAACAGGCAAGATGGTTTTTTTGGAGATGCGGTATACAAAGTGCTGCTGCCACCCGATGCAAAGAAAATAGAAAACACCTTGCGTGACCTGGGCATGAATAAGCTCGTGGATAAAGCCATCCTTCAAATAAACCGCGGTGCTGAAGATGCAGTGGGGTATGCCACACCCATATTTACAGATGCCATTAAGCAAATGACACTGACCGATGCCATCAATATTGTAAGAGGCGGTGATACCAGCGTGACTCATTATTTCAGGATGAAAACAAACCAAAAATTAACCGCTGCATTTTTACCAGTTATTAAATCCTCGCTGGATAAAGTGGAAGCAACAAAGTATTATGGCGATATTGTAAAAACATACAACAGCTTTCCCACAACATTTAATAAAGTAAATCCTGACCTGCCAGGGTTTGTAACCGAAAAAGCCACCAATGCTTTGTTTGACCTGGTATCTAAAGAAGAGAAGAACATCCGGGCCAATCCATTGGCAAGAACAACGGAGATTTTGAAGAAGGTGTTTGGAGGGTTGTTTTAATTTATTGCCAGATATTGTCAAGGATGACATCTGCAGAACAATTGTCCTCAAAAAGAAATGTAAAGGGTTCCGTTTGTAAAAAAGGCTGCAATTGGTATTTTCCTTCTGCATCCAATTGATAAATTTCTACTGTATTTTTTTCTGTATCAACAATAATATAATAAGGAATCTGCTGGCTTTGATAAATATAAAACTTATTGTTGCGGTCTTTCATTGCAGTGGAAGGAGATAAAATTTCCACCACAAGGGCTGCAGGAAAATCAAGAAAAAGTTTATTGATGTCCTTGCACACCACTACTGCGTCGGGCTGTAATATCGTGTCTTCTGATACTTTTATATCAATAAAGTCATACACTTTGCAGTGTTTACAGCCAGCTTTTTTAATTGCATCTTTTAATTCATACTTAATGTTACTGCTCACCCATTGATGCCGTGGCGCAGGAGCAGGACTCATTGCATAAGGGATGCCTTCAATCAATTCCCAACGCCCTTCCCAACGCTGCCAATCCTCGTACGTATAGTGGGGTAATATTTTAAAATCTGATGGCATGATAATGAAGTTACAAAATATAACTATGCCAGCAGCACCTGCCAGGCCTCCTTTACAATCCCTTCTTCCAATAGTTCTTTTCCATACCGGCGCAGTTCCAGGGAAAAATTGAAACCGGTCGCATATCCGGCATCAAACAGATCCGGTTTTATGGGCCTGGAGAAAGTGAGAAATCAAATGTTGCAGCGAATATTACCGCACCAATCACTGCGATAGCAGCAACAGTAATAACGGATCCGAGTACATAACTATTGGTTGTTCTTTTGCTGTCCTTGTCAATTACTTCAATTCGCCTGATGGAATTTATAGAGATATCCTGTTTGCCTGTAATGATATTGGCAATAGTGTCTGTGTAAATATGGGCTTCTGTTAAAACCGGTTTGTCACCTGCTTCGCTTATTTCATTTGGTTTATTATAGTACTTCATTTTTCCCTTTCTGCCTTTGGTAAGATGCAGCCTGTGTTTTTCCGGAAGGCTGTCAAGCACAAACTCAATACTGTTTTTCTTTTCGTTTATGATTGCTGTGTTGATTAGAAAAGATCCGTTGCCATTTCTTAAAATAAGCGTGCGGTTTGCTTTTTGCAGGCTGTCAATTGCTGCTGCTTTTTGCATGCTGCTGTTTGCAGGAACACTGACCGCTTTATAGTAATGACTGCAGCTGCTCATCAGTGTTAAAGCAGTTACTGCGGTAATTAAGGTAGCGGCGGCTTGCTTGTTCATAAGCTGTGTTTTTTAATTGAAAGAAAAATTTTTGAAGTTCTTGTCAGGTCAAAACTATTATACCGTTGCCCCCGGTAGAAATTGAATAACAGGTTAGGTTCTGGACTATTTAGTAATATTCCGGTACGCCATCTAAAAACTATACAACATTGTGTTTTTTTGCTATATTTAAGAACAGCTTTCGCAGAATTCACATTTTTTGCAAAAATCAGGCGGCACAGTAGTAATAAATGCAAAAAGATATTTACCGAAAACCACGCATATGGACAGCAATCAGTCGCAGGTTATTTTTTTTAACCACATAAAATCTAAACTACCGGCGCATTTATCACTGGTGGATGAAGTGGCTGAGCTATTAAATATCAGCAATGACAGTGCTTACCGAAGAATAAGGGGAGAGAAGCAGATTGGCATGGATGAATTACAAATACTTTGCAACAAGTATAAAGTGTCTCTTGACCAGTTGCTGCATATACAAACCAACACAGTGATTTTTTCAGGCAATAAAGTTGACAATGTCATTTTTGATTTCAAAAAATACCTGCAGGATGTTGCCAGCAACCTTGGTTTATTTAAGATGCTGCAGGATCCCCGGATCTATTTTTACAATAAGGATATCCCATTATTTCATTACATGCAGTTTCCTGAACTGAGCGCCTTTAAGTTCTTTTTCTGGAAACGGACGCTTATCGGATACCCCGAATTGTCGAAGCAACAATTTACCGGCGAAGAACCGGATAAAGAAACGGCTGAGATTGCCAGAAACATCATTCAATTGTATGACCAGGTACCTTCTACAGAAATATGGAATGAAGAGAGTGTTCATATCACCATCAGGCAAATTGAATTTTACAGGCAGTCGAGTGTTTTTGCAAACAAGCAAGTTTTGCTTAAAGTTTATTTACAGCTGGAAGAACTGCTCAATCATATTGAATTGCAGGCGGAGGCCGGGAAAAAATTTTTGTATAACCAGCAACCGGCTGTTGATGCAGCCTCATTTGATGTTTATATCAATGAATGTCTTATTGGTGATAATACAATTTATGTACGAGGTGCCGGAAGACAGATAACTTTTTTAAATCACAATGGGTTAAATTTTATCGGAACACAAGACGAAGGTTTTTGTGATTATACATTTAAGAACATTCAGAATATTATGAAAAAGTCCACCCATATATCTGTGGTGGGGGAAAAAGAACGCAGCATGTTCTTTAATGTACTGCGGGAAAAAATATATGAGAGAAAGAAGAACATCAATTGATTCGGGCCATTCCTGCCTGCGATATATAATAGCCAATTACAAATTTACTTTCATGCGGATTCAATCAATATAATATTTTGCCAAAATAAAGTATTGAAATCTCCAGGAATAAAAAGAATTCTTTTACTCTTTGGGGTTATAAGCAGCAATAAAAATGATGATAGCTGCAAGCCCTAATCCAGCCAGTATACCTGCTCCACCAAAAAAATAACTTGTGCCTGTTTTATTTTTATCTTTTATAAGCACTTCTACCTTATCAATTTTTTCAAACGAAAGACTAAAGTTGCCCAGGTTGACATCATTGCCCGGGTCAGTATAAATATGTACTTCTTTTAAAACCGCTTTATCAGCAGCTATCTTTTTTTTGTACTGCATTTTACCTTTTCGTCCAAGGCCGAGATGAAGTTTATGCAGGCTGGAGAGGGTGTCAAGCCTGCAATCTATTTTATGTAACTCTTTTTTTATAACAGGCTCCTGCATTAAAAAAGCTTTATTACCCTCCCGCAGGATAAAAACGCGGTCTTCGCTTTTTAACATTTCAAGTGTAGCAGCTCTTTCATTGTTACTTCCCAAGGGAGGAGTGACCTCTTTATAATAGTTTGCACATCCCGGTAATAAAAATAATAATGCAATGATAAAGGGAAATACCTGCAGGGTCAATAATGCTCTCATCATTTAAAATGTTTTAAGGATCCATGTAATAGCAGTCGAAAAAATATGATATCAAAGATGGTTTGAAATGCCCGGACATCCAACTACTTAAAAAGCTAACGCCAGCAATACCTGCCACGCTTCTTTTGTCTTCCCTTCTTCCAGCAATTCTTTTGCATACCGGTGCAGTTCATTGTCCATATCCTCAGGATTCAGGGAATAGTACTGGATGATATTTTTCAAACGGTCATCATGATAAGACGGATCAACAAAGGGCATTTCATGTACATTGCCCAGTTGCCCAAGATCATTACCGGTTAGTATATTGCTTTTGCGGATACTTTCAGGAAGGGCATCCACACCAATACCAATGTTGATATTGGGTTTTTCAACTTTGAAAAGATTGCTGCTGTTAACTTTACAATACCAGTCACCACCCAGCCT
>JAKQJG010000072.1 GCA_029561305.1 Bacteroidota bacterium
AATACGGTTATCTCTGTCACCCATCTCCCCGACAGCAATGGCAACTACAATTGGTATGCAGACAACAGCTTTATCGGCAGCACAACGGATGGAACTTTTGCCGGATATACGATCAATACGCCTGGTGATACCATTGATATAAAATTGGTGACCGCCAGTCCATTTGGCTGTAAGGCTGATTCCATGCAAATTCAATTTACCACCTTCCGTACTGCTGTTGCAACATTTACAAAAGATACGGCCGGTGGCTGCGGACCATTGACGGTGAACTTCACCAATACATCCAGCATCATCAATTCAACTATAGAATTCTTTTGGAATTTTGGTAACGGCATTACCAGTACCGACGCACAGCCAGCCCCGGTAACTTTTATACAAAGTCCAGAATACAGGGATACTTTATACCACGTAGTACTAAAAGCTTATAATGGCTGTGATACCACGGTATGGAGAGACAGCATCAAAATAAGAACCAATCCTAAAGCAAGATTCGCATTAGACACTACAGCGGGTTGCTCGCCTTTCCATATTGTTGTTACCAATACTTCCCTGGGTGAACCCAATACCTATTACTGGGATTTTGGTAACGGTGACCGGGACACGACATTCAGTAATGGTTCCTTTAACTACACCTACAATATCGGCAACGAGGTGGATACCTTTCCTATCCGCCTGATCGCTGTGAATGAATGCTTCAGTGATACACAAACCATCAATGTAAGAGTGGCGCCCAATATTATTCGTCCGCAGGTGACCGTTAGTGCCAGCGAATTATTCGGTTGCACATCGCATACAGTATCTTTTATCAATGCCACAACCGGTGCTACCCAATTTACCTGGAACTATGGCGATGGCAGCCCGGTGGATATCACCAATAACGTTCAAACAATCGTTACACATACGTTTAATACGCCGGGAGCATTCACTGTTGCTATCGACATGACCAATGGCTGCAGTGATACAACTGTATACACACAAGTAACAGTATATGCTAAACCTGTTGCAACATTTACCACGAATGCAGCACAGTACTGTTTGGGTGACACTATCAAAGTGAGTAATACATCCACCGATGCCAATAACTACCGCTGGTTTTGGGGCGATGGACAAAGCAGTAATGGTTTTGAACCCACGCATGTGTACACAACTCCAGGCAGTTACAATATTGTACTGCGGGCAGAAAGAACCAACAGCAGTGGTTTGGTTTGCATGGACAGTTTTGTACAAAGCATCACCATATTGGTAAAACCAGATGTGCGGGTACAAACAAATATTGCCAATCCATTATGTGTGCCATTTACGCTGAACGCCACTGCGCCGGGTATTATTGATGAAACAGTAACCTGGTATATCACTGATACAACTGTGTCTGCCACACCCATCATTCAAAATGGTATCAACGCCAATTACACCTTCAGCAAACCCGGAACCTTTACATTGAAGATGATGGCATCCAACAGCATTGGTTGCAGCGACAGCACGATACTTACGTTTGTTGTAAGAGGAGTGCCGGTGGCTTCCTTTACACCAACTGCCATCTCCACCTGTATTACAGATACAACAGTGAACTATCAAAATACCAGCAGCTTTAATGATTTTGGTCCGCTTACTTACCGCTGGCTGGTAGACAATACATTGCAGGGCACCAATGGCAACTTTACTTACCGCTATACAGTGGCAGGAAATACCGTGCTGCCAAAAATATTCAACACCCAGCTGGTGGCTATCAATTCGGTGGGTTGCAGCGATACAGCCACAGGTATTGTACAAATAAGCCCGGTAGCCAAGGCTCAGTTTACTATCATCAATCCAAACGAGTGCCCGCCATTTATGCTGGGAATTAACAATGTTTCGCAGTATGCAACAACATACAAGTGGTTTTTGAATGGCGTATTACAGGATACGGCCGCAGCACCATCCATTTTGATCGCTGACCCACTAAACAGTTATACCGTAACGTTAGTGGCGGATAATTTCTTTGGGTGTACACCTGATACTTTTGTTCAAACATTTACTTCCAGGACAAAGCCTGACGCCGGTTTTACAGTCAATGACACCATTGGCTGCAGCGGCAATCTGAATATCATTACCACCAACAATACCAGCAGGGCAAGTGGTTATATTTGGGACTGGGGAGATGCCACAGCACAAACATCTTTCATCAATCCAACTCATTTATACAATACACAAGGGCAATACATTATTTCATTGGTGGCCAGTGACGGCACCTGCAGGGATACAGCTTATCAAACAGTGTATGTGTCACAGAAACCAGCCGCCGATTTTAGCATCAACGACTCAGTAACCTGCGATACGGCCAGGATACATTTTACCAATCTTACAACAGGTGCCACTAATTATTTGTGGACCTTTAGTGATAACACAACCAGCAGTTTGTTTGAACCTGATAAAAACTTTCCGCCATCATTGTCTTACTATACAGTAAAACTGGAAGCTTCCAATAGCCTGGGTTGTAGTGATGCTGTTATCAAAGCGAATCTCATCCTGGCAAAACTGCCTCCGGCTGGTGATTTTGTTATCAACCCCTCGCCCACTATTTCTATTCCGCAGTACACATTTAGTTTTGAAAATATCACGCTGGATAACAATGATTATACCTACCGGTGGGACCTGGGCGATGGAACATTTGCTAACACGAGAGATGTGGTGGAGCACAAATACAATGATACGGGAAGCTATAATGTGATGATGATCGTATTTGACAACAACAATGGCTGCCCGGATACTACCATAAAAATTGCGAGGATACAGGGACAACCCGGGTACCTGTTTGTGCCTAACGCCTTTTATCCAAACAGCCTGCAAGTACAGTTTAGAAATTTCAAACCTGTTGGTAAAGGTTTGGCAGAATATAAATTCCAGGTGTTTGATGCCTGGGGCAAGCTGTTGTTTGAAACGATGGAACTGGATGCAGCCGGCAGCCCGGTTATTGGCTGGGATGGTACTGACATGAAAACAAAGAAACCAATGCCGCAAGACGCTTATGCATGGCGCATTGTAGCCAAATTCAGGAATGGAAGACAATGGGATGGTATGAGTTATAGCAACAACCGGGAGGGAAGTCCGGGTAATACTTTTGGCACGGTGACCTTATTCAGGTAAGAAAAAAAAGGGTTGTGTAAGGGTTGCCAACCTTTATACAGGATGCCAGCAATTTTTAAATGCAGGGTTGGCTGCCCACAACAGAATTACTTATGAAACAAAAGATATTTTTTCTCCTCATCGCAATAGTCTCCGTGTGTAAACTAACGGCGCAGGATGCACTCTATACACAGTTTCACTATGCCCCGGTGTATTTGAACCCGGCACTCACCGGTACCGGCAAAAATAATATCCGCATGTCGGCCATTACAAAAATGCAGTGGTTCAATTTATACAAACCATTTAAGTACATTGCTGGTGCGGTGGACTATTCTGTGTATGATGAAGGCCTGCGCAATGTAGTTAACCTGGCTTTTGCGGCTAACCATACCAGTAAGGGATATATCCGCAATACCAATATTTCAGGTGTGGTGGGCAGGAGCTTTGGAACCAATAACGGCGAATGTTCCAATTGGTTTTTGAGCCTGGCTTTACAGGCGGGCTATACATTCAGCAGTGTAAATACAGGAGAATTTCTTTTTATAGACCAGTTGGATCAAAACGGCATGACGGGTGGCGCTTCTGGTGTGGATCTTTTTGTAAACGGGAGTAATAAAAATTACTTCGACATGAATGCAGGTTTTGTATTTACCTGGAATGATATTATGATCGGCGGGGCGGTACATCATTTAAATAAACCCAATATCAGTTTTAATGGAAAACCGGAAGACGGCAAACTGCCGCAGAAGATCACCGGGCATATCGGGTACATCTATGACAATGGCAACATAAAAATGAAACCTACCATTATCGGAATCATGCAGGGTCAAAGCAAGGCATTGATAGCAGGTGTGCTGTTTGACTTTAATGAATTTCCAATACAGTTGGGTTGCTGGTACCGCAACAACCAGGGCTTTAGCTACAACAATGCATTCAGTGTGGGTTTTACCTGGAAGTGGGGTGAAGGACGGATGGCATCTACACGAAGCAATGATTTTGCCAACCGGATGGGAATCAGTTATGATGCGGAGTTTAACAAACCGGGCATTGGCACCACCCATGGCAGCCTGGAATTTGGGATACAGAAAGACGTTATAGTGGATGATAATTTAAAATGCCCAACATCGTCGTCGGGCATTTGTAACTATCGCTTTCCGTGGGAATTCTTTTAAGTGTTCTTTCTCGGGGGCTGCAGGTCGTCAATTCCTATTTGTTTAATATCGTCATTGATGTCATTCGGTTTATTCTCCAATATATAACGTATCAACAGATAGCCGCCAAATGCTGCAAACAGTGCAATCATGGATATGGCCACCAGGTCAGACTGAGGAATCTGTCTTGCATCAGTAATGGGCATTTTTACAAACATCATAATACCAATAACACAACCGGTAAACTCTGCTACAATCCACGCAATGACGGTATATAATTTCCAAAGGCCTGGTTTAAGCCCTTTTTGCAAAGCGACCTGCCCGTTTTTTTTGCAAAGAAAGATCAGTGCAATTATCTCTACTAAAAACATATAGCGTTGTTTAAATTTCTTTTATCACGAACGAATTACACTTTAAAACAATTGCAGAAAGAAAACGGTTGACAACCTTTTGGTAAAATTATACCAGCTCAATATCAAAATTGGCCAGGTTTACAAACTGGCTGATCCTTTCGTCAATATCCTGTTTTGAAATTTCCTTTAGCCTGTTGGGCCCAAACTTTTCTACACAAAAACTAGCCAGCGAACTTCCAACGATGATGGCCCGCTTCATATTATTAAAGCTGATGTCCTGCGTTTTAGCCAGGTACCCAATAAATCCGCCTGCAAAAGTATCGCCGGCACCTGTTGGATCAAACACTTCTTCCAATGGTAAAGCAGGTGCAGAGAACACATGATTTTCATGAAACAGTAATGCACCGTGCTCGCCCTTCTTGATAACCAAAAATTTTGGACCCATTGCCAGGATCTTTTTTGCTGCTTTTACAAGGGAATAATCGCCGCTCAGCTGGCGGGCTTCACTGTCGTTCACCATCAGCACATCCACTTCTTTCAACACTATTTTCAGATCTTCCAAAGCGATGTCCATCCAAAAATTCATCGTATCCAGCACGATGAGTTTTGGCCTTGTGGTCAGTTGTTTTATTACACTGAGCTGTACAGCAGGTGCCAGGTTGCCCAGCATCAAAAATTCGGCACCCTGGTAACTTTCAGGAACAACAGGCTTAAAATTAGCCAGTACATTCAGATCGGTCACCAGTGTATCACGGCTGTTCATATCCAGATGATATTTACCGCTCCAGAAAAATGATTTTTCGTCTTTTACAATTTCCACCCCTTCCAGCTGTACACCACGGCTTTTCAGTTCATCCATTTCGGACTGCTCAAAATCGTAGCCCACTACTGACACTAACTGCACAGGCTGCGTAAAATAGCTGGCTGCGTAAGCTATGTACACATTGGCACCGCCAACAATTTTGTCAACCTTTCCAAATGGGGTTTCAATTGCATCAAAGGCCATAGAGCCAACCGATATTAAAGACATGTTGTTTCTTTTAGTGATAAATTTTTTTAAGCGGTGCAAAAGTAACGGATTGACCGGGGTTTTAGTTAAGTTGCAAAAGAAATATGCTGATACACATACATCCCGAAAATCCGCAGCCACGGCTGGTAAAGCAGGTGGTGGAATGCCTGAAAGACGGCGGTGTGATCGTGTACCCTACTGATACAATTTATGGTATTGGTTGCGACATTTTTCAGCACAAAGCCATTGAGCGTATTTGTACTATCAAAAACGTGGATCCGCAAAAAGCGCAGCTGAGCTTTATTTGCAAAGACCTCAGCAATTTAAGCGACTACACCAAAAGCATCGACACACCCTTGTACAGGATGCTGAAAACCTATTTGCCGGGGCCTTATACATTCATTCTTCCAGCCAGCAAACAGGTGCCTAAAATGCTGCAAAGCAAAAAAAGCACGATTGGCCTGCGGATACCCAATAACAATATTTGCCAGGGATTCCTGGGTGAATTGGGTAATCCCATACTTAGTGCCTCCTTACCAGGAGATATGGTGGAAGAATACACTGACCCGGAAGTGATCTATGAAAGATTTGAAACACAGGTTGACCTGGTGATTGATGGCGGCATCGGTGGAATGATTCCCTCTACCATTGTTGACTGTACTACGGATGACTGGAAAGTGACCAGGGAAGGTTTAGGAGAGTGGAAATAATTAGTACTCAATGGCTGATGGCAAATCAAATTCGATCGCACAGTTTTCAGTTAATATAAAATGTAATGGAGGAAAGATCTGTTTGTATTTATTATCGACCAATTCATAGATCTCTGCTGATTGATTATCCGGATCGGCCATCAAATAATACTTCACTCCGCAAAATTCATACAAATTAAACTTCGTGTTCCTGTCTTTTAAATGAGTTGACTTAGAAAAAATTTCAACAATTAAAACGGGGGGTTTTGTTACATGGCTATTTGGTTCCAGCTCGCCACAGGCAATCAAGACATCCGGCCTCACAACATTGGTATCATCAATTATCCAATCTTGTTCATACAATACTTTACAGTTACAAAGCTGCTTATTTTTCAAGAGTGCATTTCCCAAATAGATAACCAAGCCTGTTCCAATCAATTGGTGTTTAATAAAGGGCGCAGGGGCCATGGCAACAGGATTGCCTTTAATCAATTCCCAGTCGCCTTCCCATAGCTTCCAGTCTTCAATAGTATAAGTTGGTATGTATAAATCCGGTATCATGCAGTTCAAACTTACAAAATAATTTGCAAAGAAAAATGCCCCAGGATTTGAAAAACCGGGCCATTTGCAACGCTTACAAATTTAATTCAGTCAAAGGCTATGAATTCTGAAAGGAACATATTAACTTAACTCACTAAAAAAAAATTATGCTTGAAAACCTTTTTAGCCTCGTGAAAGAGCAAGGCTTTGACTCAGTGATCAACAATCCAGAAGTACCGAATGAACAAAACGACGCCGTACTGGCTTCTGCCACCGACTCGGTGGCTGGCGGTTTGCAGAATGCCCTTGCCAGCGGTGGTTTGCAAAATGTATTATCACTTTTTGGCAACAAGGATACTAATGCCGGTGGCGGTATCGGCGGTTTGATGAACAACCCCATCGTGCAGTCTATCATTGGCAATTTCACTAATAAACTCACTAATGAACAGGGTATCAGCAGCGACAAAGCCAGCGGTATTGCCAGCAACCTGATCCCTTCAGTTATCAGCAGCCTGATCGGTAAAACAACCAATCCGAATGACAGTAGTTTTGACATGAACAGCATTATTGGCTCTCTCACCGGCGGTGGTGGCAGCAACAATGGTGGCGGTTTTGATTTCAACAGTATTCTCAGCAAGTTTAGTGGCGGCGGGGGATTAGATACTGATGGAGATGGTAAGGTTGAACTAAGTGATATCATTAGTAAGGTGAGCGGCGGTGCCCAACAAGCTCAAACGGGCGGCGGCGGTGGCCTGATGGATATGATAAAAGGCTTTATGAAGTGATGAACGCACGCTTTCTGACATTGCCTTTAAATAATTGTTAAAGGACCTGTTTAGACAGCCGAAACCAGCCTTTGCATTAAACGATTGCTATAACTTCGTGTCAGAAATGTAAGAGGATAAAGAAAAAAAATAAAGCCCTCTTACAATACGCAGTTCTTATTTTCGTTATATCAGCAAGCAAATGAAAAAACAAAAAGCTGTTAGGAAAGATTTAACAGGCACTAAAAACTTTCGGCACTTCATTTGCGTATTTAGATAGTACAACAATTAATTTAAGATTTTCTCATAAGCAGTTAGTTTTGGTAAACGGCCCCGGTTTCAACCGGGGCTTCTCTTTTTACAGCAGTCCTTACTTTTTAGATTTCAAGTACGAGCCAATCCGCAGGCTGTAAGGATTTAATTCTTTGGCTGCATCAAAATACTCTTTCGATTCATTTTGCCTGCCTTGCTCATACATGGCTATTGCCTTTGTTTCGAGTATATCAGCCAGCTCAAACTTTGTATCTGCCCGGATGGCAAGTGCTACATCACAACTTTTTTCTGCCTCTGCATATTCCTTTTTATCAAGGAGCAGCAATCCTTTAAACGCATACGCTGCAGCAAAAGCCTGCTTCAGGTAGATGGCATCATTTGCATATAAAAGTGCATTATCAAGATCGCCGCTTTTGTACAATACTTTGGCAAGGTTGAGCCGCAGCAGGCCCATTTCTGTTTCCATTTTAGCTGCTTCGTTACAGTAGTACACGGCACTGTCGTATTGTCTCATTTCGGCAAATACGAGTCCCTTTTCGCTTAGTGCTTCGGGATAGTCTGGTACAAATTCCAGTGCTTTATTGATGTAAATCATTTTGGCATCTGCGCCAAATTGTTTCCGGGCCAATACCAGGTTGCGGTATGCAAACTGCTTGTTGTCAGCATCATTGAATGACAAGGTTTCGAGTGAGTGAACACCGGATGCTTTGTCCCAGCCCCTTTTGATGGCTGCATATCGTTTTGCTCTCACAGGATGTGTAGGCGGACCGTCGGTGGCATTTAAGAAACTAAAAATGCCCTGTGCTTCTTGTAAAGTGGCACCCAGTTTTTTCATTACAAAACCGGCAAACTCATCCGCTTCTATTTCTTTATTTGGCCTGCTGCCAATGCCTTCCAGTGTATGCCCATTGAGATGATGACCAATCTCATGCGCCAGCACACCAAATACAAACCAACGGTTGTTGGTGCGTTTTTGAAATGTTTCAAGAAAGGCTTTATCAAATTGTATAAAGCGCTCCTGCCCTATATTATTGTTGAGGCAAACGGCCGAGCAGTTGTTAAAATCTTTCATGGCTTTTAACTGGTAGCGGTTCTGCAGCCCGGTTACATCCATTATTTTATTGATCATGCCCCGCATCCATTTTTCTGCATCGGCATCTGATATCCCTTCGGCTGGTGGAGGAATGTATTGCACCGAGTTATCAAAAAAATTACAGGCAAAATTTACCTGTGTACTGGTGATGGTTTTATCAATGTGCTTTACCTGGGCCTGTATGTTGCAGGCAATGAATAGTAATACAGGGAATAAAAGGCTTTTCATTTTTCAAATTTTGTGGTAAGATAGCAACAAGGAAGGGGAATAAAATACCCGGAGAAGGGTAAAGTTAAAAACGCATTGTTACATTGCTGGATTGTTGTATTGCTGCATTGTTGTGAAAGCGTTTCTTGACTGCAGTTCTTTCAGGTGGTTTTATACTTCAAATATTGGAACTCAAGGGGGTAAAGTATCAAACCCGTTTCGAAGCCTAACGGGCGCAGGTAATCAAACCTGTTTTATTGGGGCGGTCCGCAAAGGACTGGCCCAATTGGGAATTATCGTTAAACAAGCTGTTTACGCATTCAACCTGAATCCTATCCCATGTATTGTTTCCAGCACTACATTCGGGTCCGATTTAAAATGTTTGCGCAAGCGGGTTATAAACACATCCATGCTGCGGCCCAAAAAATAATCATCCTTGCCCCATACACTCAGCAGTATTTCTTCTCTTTTTAATACCCGGTTGTTGTGGTCGCAGAAAAACTTCAGCAGGTCGGCCTCCCGCTGGGTTAAAGAAAACTCTTCCTCGCCATGGAATATTTTGAGGCTGTTATATAAAAATCGAAGGGTCCCGATCCGGTATTCTTTGTTGTCATCGGAGTGCATCTTTTTGGTTCTTCTCAAAAACACCTCCATCCGCATCAACAGTTCCTTCATGCTGAAAGGCTTGGTAACATAGTCATCAGCACCACTTTTAAAACCTTCCAGTTTATCCTGTTCCAGCGACCGGGCTGTTAAAAAAAGAATGGGTACCAGGTCGTTTTTCTGTCGTATTTTTTTGGCGATGGTAAAGCCGTCCTTTACAGGCATCATCACATCCAGCAGGCATATATCATAGCTGTTCTTCTGAAACTGCTGTAAAGCGGTTTCGCCATCAGCACACCAGGTTACCTCGTAGCCTTCTTCTTCCAGGTTGTCTTTGATCACAAACGCCAGTGATGCATCATCCTCTGCCAGTAATACTTTTGCCTTGCTTTGCATAACCGATCATTTTTTGGGTAATAACAATTTAAACTCAGTTCCAATGCCCACCACACTGTTTATCTGTATTTTTCCATCGTGTGCATCCATAACTTTTTTTACAAAGTTGAGGCCAAGTCCAAAACCTGCCACCGCATGAATATTACCTGTAGGCGCCCGGTAAAATTTCTTGAACAGGAATTTTAAGTTCTTCTCTTCTATTCCAACGCCGTTGTCTTTTAGCACTATAGTATAATATTCATTGTCGCCATTTTTCAATTCAATTATTATATGAGGCTGTTTTATGCAATACTTAGCTGCATTCTCCACCAGGTTTACAATTACCAATTGCAATTGCGACCTGTCAGCATTTATTACGGGTTCGTTTTCATCGGGGATAAAATCCACACTGGCATTTTTGCTTACCAGCAACGGCTCTATCTGCGAAAGAGCTGTCTGTATCAGCTCATTTAACTGGCAAGGTTCTTTTTTTACAGGCAGTTTCGAGTTTTCTACACTGGCTGTTTTTAGCAGCCGTTCAACCTGGTTCTGCAAATGTTCTGTTTGTTCTTTTATAACATGACTGTATTTTGCAAGCCTTTCCGTTTTTTTTTCTATACCCGGCTGCACCATCACATCAGCGGCAATTTTCATTACCGCCAGCGGTGTTTTAAACTCATGGGTAAAATTATTTACAAAGTCTTTTTGCAATTCGTTTAAAAATTTTTGCCTGTACAAATACAAAAGTGCAAAAGACAGGCCCACCAGCAATATAATCAACAATACAGCAGTGCCGATCCAGAATGACATTTCCTGTATGATGTATTTGCTGCGATGAGGAAAATACAGCATCATGTAGTTGTTCGCCCGGTTTTGAGGAAAGACTATTTGCATTGCACTTTTATCTGCCGGGCCAGTAGTGGCAGCATCCAGGTTAAAACTATACAGAGTGTCCTGTTTTTCGTTATTGTAAACAAATACGTTGCAGTATGCCCATACACCAAAGTATTCAAACTCGCTGCTGAGATGGTATTTAAGAGAATCTTTGGGTGGTACCGAACCAAGCTCTACTATAAAAGTATTTTCATCCATCCTGTCCACAATATCTTTCAGGGGCTCTTTTGGATTGGCGGCGGCTCCTGTTTCCCGGAGCATGGCCTGCAGACTTTTTAAAACGTTCCGTTTAAACTGGTGCTGTTCTAAGTTGTAGATATGTCTTAGCCAGTACAACTGCGTTACAATTATAAATGCAATGATCACACTGCAGCCCACCATTATCCACCGTAATGTAGATGACCTCATAGTACAAATTTCAGGTTAAGCATTCATATCTTTTGCAATGTGTGGTTAACTGCTTGTTAAGCAGCGGTGCATAATAAAAACTATATAACTGAATAAGCGGGTAATCTCTCATAAAAGAGTTTTATTTTTGCGCACCTGTACCAATCATTAAAATCAAAATTACTTGTCGACAACTACCACAGAAAGAAAAAGTTTTTTCCGCCGTATCCGGGGTAAAAAAACCGGGCAGCCGGAAGAGATGAGTTTTTTTGACCACATTGAAGTGTTGAGGTGGCATATAATAAGATGTGTTGCCGCATGGTTAATAGCTGCGATGGCAATTTTTATCTACCGCGATTGGGTGTATGATAATGTGATACTGGCACCTGCCGATGATAAATTTGTTACCTATGGGGCATTGTGCCGTTTTGGTCATTGGCTCCATTTAGGTGAAAGTTTATGTATGCCGCCAGTGGTGATCAATTTCCAGGTAACAACAGTAAACGGCAATTTCACTTCTGCGCTTAATATTGCATTTATCGGGGGTATCATTTTTTCTTTTCCGTATATTTTTTGGGAGGTCTGGCGTTTTATAAAACCGGCCCTCAGTCCAAAAGAAAGAAAGTATGCTACCGGCAGCATTTTTTATGTGTCGTTTTGCTTTTTTGCCGGGGTGCTGTTTGGATATTACCTGCTGGCGCCGTTTACATTTAATTTCCTTGCCAGTTTTACACTTGGCACCAAAGGCATGGTATTGTACAAGCCTTCCATCAATGACTACATTGACAGTCTCACCAACCTGATGCTGGGCTGTGGTATTGCTTTTGAATTACCTGTTTTATCATACGTATTGGCAAGAATTGGCCTCATTACGGGCAGTTTTCTTAAGCGGTATTTCAAATTTGCCTTTGTCATTATATTGATCGTTGCAGCCATTATTACACCTTCTCCCGATTGGACAAGCCAGTTCTTAGTAGCTATTCCGTTATTGTTCCTTTACTGGATCAGTATAATACTGGCCACCAGGGTAGAGAAGAAAAGGGCAAAAGAGGAGAAAGAATGGAGTTAAAAGATGCTTCGCAAAGCACTCATAAGCTTGTTAAAGTGCGGTTAACCCCGGATAAATTACCTGTTTTCGTATTTTTACTGTCTGTAACCAGTAAATTTGTCAAATAACATTTATAAAGATCTTCAATTAAATAATGCTGGCGGATAAACCTACACCAAACGACGGAAAGCCCGTTTTCAATAAAAAAGTAACCTGGTTTTTTATCAGGCTGTTTGTTCTATTCACTATTTGGTTTGTATGCTATACACTTATCCTTTTGCCCGGCAGAAAATTAGACAAGCCTCTTACCAATTTTATTACCGCTGGTGTTACAAAAGTCATCAATACATCCTCAAATGAACAGCTTGGTTGGGTAGCAGACCCGGTGCGGCCCTGTACCCATCTCACCAAAAACGGTAATGCCATATTTGATATCTATGATGTATGTAATGGCGTAGACCTGATGTTTATTTATGTCGGTGTGCTTTTTCTCTTACCTTATCCTATAAAAAGAAAGATAATATTCTCCGTTTGTGGTATAGCAGCCATTATTCTTTTGAATATTGTAAGGATCGCCGGGCTTTATTTTATCTATATTCATCAACGAAGTGCTTTTGATTTCAGCCATCACTACCTTTTTACGCTGTTGATGTATGTGCTGATCTTTTATGGCTGGTGGCTCTTTGTGAAAAAAAGCAAAACATATGATCAGGGTCAAGTCAAAGCCGCTTAGGATTCTAATGTTATATTACCTGTTCCTGGGTACCAGCGCTGTTGTTTTTGCTTTATTAAAATGGAACCATTCCATTTGGTTCCCTTATGGCGGTCGTCTTACCGAATTCAATCCCATCTGGATACCCACCATTATTGGCGGTTTAATAGCCCTGAAATTTACACTGCCTCCACGTTCATTCAGGCTATTTGTTATTGTCTACATCATCCTCTGGTTACTCCGTTTTACATTATTGTACTTTGCTAATCAAATAGGAGAGTTGCATTTTATGAACCGCACGTACCGCTTTGACCTGATCATTTATAATTATTACAAAAACGTTTCCCGGCTGGATACACATTTACCTTTTGTGATGTACTGGTTTATCAACTATCTTTTTACCACCGTACTAAAACAGCAGGAAAAGAAAACTGAAAACACCGGCGCCGAAAATATGCCGGCGAATGTACCTGAACAACAACAGTAAAATATGTTTACCTCCACCCCTTTTTACCAAATGCCGGTTTCTGCTTTCAGTTACCGCACCTATGTATTTGCAGCGGTTTTTATTATGGGCAACCTGTTGCTGCCACAGCTAACCCATTTAATTCCAGGAGGAGGTTTGATCTTTCTGCCCATTTATTTTTTTACGCTGATTGGTGCGTATAAATGTGGACTGCCGGTTGGGTTGCTTACAGCAGTGTTATCACCAGTTGTAAACAACATTTTATTCGGTATGCCGCCTGCTTTTGTGTTGCCGGCCATTCTTATTAAATCCTGTTTACTGGCGGTCTTTGCAGCAGTTGTTGCTGGCCGTTTTAAAAAACTGTCCATACTGCATCTTGTTGTTGTTGTACTGGCTTATCAAATAACCGGTTCGATGGCAGAGTGGCTGATAACAGGAAGCCATGATGCCGCAGTACAGGACTTT
The DNA here is from genome assembly GCA_029561305.1 of Bacteroidota bacterium. Lineage (GTDB taxonomy): Bacteria > Bacteroidota > Bacteroidia > Chitinophagales > Chitinophagaceae > Ferruginibacter. The sequence goes on from JAKQJG010000072.1 coordinate 14,132, forward strand.
ACAACAGGTATTCCCGGTATGTTGATACAGGTTTTGGGCGGATATTTTTTACTGGAGAAAATAAAAAACTATGGAAACTAAACCCTGGGGAGACATAGAGCACCGCATAAACGAAATGCCGTTTGAGGAAACATTTGATATGATAGTAGCCATCGCCAACGGGGGAATTATACCAGCTGCCTTGCTGCAGCAAAAACTAAAAATACCGGTAGAACTTTTAAAGATCAGTTTTAGAGACACTACGCATAAACCGCTGTATGATACTCCGCAATTAGTTGCTCCATTACACTTTGATGTAGTGGGTAAAAAGATTTTGCTCGTTGAAGACCGGGTTAAAACAGGCGCTACACTGGAATATGCCAGGCAGTTATTAAAAAGTGCGGCGTTGGTAAAAACCTTTGCTGTAAATGGCAAAGCGGATTACCCTTTGTTTGATGAAAATTGTTTTTCATTTCCGTGGATATTGAAATAACAAGCTCTTAGTTATTTACCTCTGCCTGCATACAGGCATTTTTTTGCCACATGCCCGCTTGATTTCATTCTACCAGCCGAAATAATTTTTTGCATTATTGTAGCAGATGTCCTGCGTAATTTTCCCTATCCATTCCATGTTATTGGGTATCTCACCATTCTCTATTTCTTCACCGAAAATATTACAGAGTATGCGTCGGAAATATTCATGACGGGGGTAACTCATAAAACTGCGGCTGTCGGTAAGCATCCCTACAAAGCAACTGAGCATACCCATGTTAGAAAGTGCATTCAATTGTTTTATCATACCGTCTTTCTGATCGAGGAACCACCAGCCGGAACCAAATTGTATCTTTCCTTTTGCAGAACCATCGTTAAAGTTGCCGATCATGGTGGCCATTAATTCATTGTCTGCCGGATTAAGATTGTACAAAATGGTTTTTGCTAATTGGTTGGTGCTGTCGAGTTTGTTTAAAAATTTTGAGATGGCTCTTGCCTGGGAGAAATCACCAATAGAATCCCATCCCGTATCAGGACCAAGCTGGTTCAGCATTCGGCTGTTGTTATTGCGCAATGCGCCGAGGTGGTATTGTTGTATCCATCCCTTTTCATGATCCCATTTGGCAAACTCCACCAGCATGGCTGATTTGAATTGTACATTCTCTTCAAAACTTAATGCTGCGCCGCCACGTATTTTAGTAAAGATGTTTTTTATTTCCGCATCGGTATAGTCTTCTGCATAGATCACTTCCAGGCCATGATCAGACACTTTGCAATCCATGGTTGCAAAAAAGTCGTGCCGGCTCTTTAATGCCTTTAAATAATCGTCATAAGAAGAAACTGACATGCCTGAGGCTGCTTCCACTTTGGCTACATACCCATTGAATATTCCTGGATTGTCCACATTCATTGCCTTATCAGGACGGTAAGCTGGTAATATTTTTATTTCAAAGCCGTCGTCTTTTATTTTTTTGTGATGCTCTAACGAATCGATGGGGTCATCGGTGGTACATAACACTTTTACATTCATCTTACGCAACAAATTGCGTACAGAATATTCAGGTGTTTTTAGTTTAGCCGAAGCTTCCTCGTAAATTTCTCTGGCTGTTTCAGGCGATAAAATAGTATGAATATCAAAATAGCGCTGCAGTTCTACATGCGTCCAATGATACAATGGATTGCGGACAGTTTTAGGAACGGTCTCTGCCCACTTTTCAAATTTTTCCCAGTCGCTTTTATTCCCGGTGCAATAACTTTCATCTACACCGCAGGTACGCATGGCTCTCCATTTGTAGTGATCGCCATAGAGCCAAATCTGAGTGAGGTTCTCAAAATTGATATCATTGGCTATCTGGTCGGGTGGCAAATGATTGTGGTAATCGATCACAGGCATTTGTTTTGCAAAGTCATGGTACAGCTTTTGAGCCGTAGCTGTTTGCAAAATGAAATTCTCATCCAAAAATTTTCTCATAAAAAAATATTAGCCACGATTATTTAAAGTTAGCCACGAATCGCACGAATAAACACGAATAAATGTTAGCCACAGACCTTCCCGCCGGCAGGCAGGTTACACAAATGCACACAGATTAAAAACAAAAAATTACCCTTACAAAAAAAGCAAGGATTTAAACTATTGAACTCTTGCCTTGGTTCCCCCTTTAGGGGGTGGAGGGGGCTACAAACTCACCCCTCTCTTCCACGGAATAAAATCATCCTGGTTTAGTAAAACTGCTTTGGGGATTACTTCACCGCTGGCTGCTTTAATACAATACTCTAAAATATCTTCTCCCATCTGTTCAATGGTTTTGTCTCCTTCAATCACGGGTCCGGTATCTATGTCAATGATATCATTCATTCGTTTAGTTAAGTTACTGTTACTGGATACTTTGATGGTTGGACAAACTGGATTTCCTGTTGGGGTACCCAAGCCTGTTGTGAACAATATCAGCGTAGCACCGCTGGCTGCTTTACCTGTTGTTGCTTCCACATCATTACCGGGCGTACAAACCAAACTCAAGCCTGGTTTTGTAGCAGGTTCTGTATAATCCAGCACATCCACCACAGGAGACGTACCGCCTTTTTTTGCTGCACCACTGCTTTTGATGGCATCTGTTATCAAGCCGTCCTTAATATTTCCGGGAGAAGGGTTCATGTGAAAACCAGAGCCTGCTGCCTCGGCGGAATCGCTGTAAGCTTTCATCAGGCGCATGAATTTTCTTGCAGCCCCTTCATCTGCTGTTCTGTCTATTAGATTTTGTTCTGCGCCGCACAGTTCAGGAAATTCTGCCAATAATACTTTTGCATTTAAAGCTACTAACAGATCACTGCAATATCCTACTGCAGGATTTGCAGAGATACCGCTGAAGCCATCACTGCCACCACATTTTACACCCACACACATTTTATCTAATGTTGCAGGCTGCCGTTCAATTTTATTTATCTCGATCAGTCCTTTGTACGTTTCTTTGATAGCATCTGCAATCAGCTGCTCTTCACTTTGTGATTGTTGCTGTTCAAATATCAATAATGGTTTATCAAAATGGGGGGCTACAGCTATTAAATCATTTTTAAAATCCTGTACTTGTAAATTCTGGCAACCTAAACTCAATACCGTTACACCAGCTACGTTAGGATGGTTTGCATAAGCTGCTAATAATTTACTTAACACGGCAGCATCCTGGCGTATACCTCCGCAACCTCCCTGGTGATTGAGGAATTTAATGCCATCCACATTTTTAAATGGCCGAAGCCCCCTCCTAACCTCCCCCGAAAGGGGAGGGACTGAAGCCTCAAATGATGGAAGCTCTTCTCCAGACTTATAAGCCTCCACTAGCATTTTTGTATAGTGCTTATACTTATCTGTTACAGCATAACCCAATTCATTGTGCAATGCTTCCTTAATGACATCCAGGTTCCTGTTCTCACAAAAAACTGTTGGAATAAATAACCAATAGTTGGCTGTGCCAACGGATCCATCTTTACGTTGATAGCCATTAAATGTTCTGTTCCGGAATTTGGACACATCGGGTGCGGTCCATTTATAATCCACCTTGCGGTACTCATAAGGGGCCGCAGCATGCTTTACATTGCTGGTATTCATCCAGCCACCTTTGGGAATAAACGCCTGGGCCTTGCCCACCAGTACACCATACATGATCACGTCATCACCTGGCTGCATGTCTTGTGTAAAAAACTTATGCTTAGCCTGTATGTCATCCTGCAGCAGGTAGTCGCTGCCGTTATAAGAAATGGTTTCGCCTTTTGACAGATCCGTCAGCGCCACCAGTACATTGTCTTCTTCGTTTACTTTTAAAACCTTTCTTTTCATTTCTCCTGTAATACCTTTTTTGTTTGCAGTGTTACGGGCAAACCTTCTGTTATCATCATTTTCAATTTCTCGGCAACTTCAAGTTCAAAACCACCCAGCTTGGTAAGATCTGCATCCCACAGGTCAACTTCCTGCAGTACAATACTTACTATTTCAGCAACATCATGTTTTTGCCATAGCTTATAATAGTAAGACGCCTTTTCATCATTTATCAGATAATCCTTTCCGTTTGCGTGGCCATAATACTGTTCGCCGTTTACTTTTACTGCTTTCATGAACAGCAGGTATGCAGCAAAAGCCGTGGAGAAATTTTCGGGCACCATTTGGAATTTTTCATAATACCGCAGTAATACAGGAATAGCCCGTGCCTGTAATTTCTGCGTATAATTTAATGTGATGCTTAACCACTGGTGCTGTATAAAGGCATTGCGGAAACGGTCAAGCACCCTGTTTCCAAATTCTTCTGCCTGCAATACCGTAACATCATATGGAATAGCAGGTGCAATTTCGAGCATCATGAGTTCAGAAATAAAACGTTCCATCACTTTATCTTCCATTGCCTCCCTCACCGTACCAATGCCTGAGAGAAATGCCACCCCGCAACTTAAAGAATGCGTTGCATTTAACAACCGCAGTTTCAATTCTTTGAAAAGGGTGATATCTTCTGTTATCACAACTCCATTATCTGCTTTGGCAAAAGATAAAATATTTTCGACTGCCCTGTTTCCTTCTATAGCCCACAAACGATACACTTCGGAAACAATCAGCAACTCGTCTGTTACACCCATTTCCTCTTCCATTTCCTTTTGTACCTTTTTATCCGGGCCGGGAACGATCCTGTCAACAAGTGAATTGCAGAAATGATTGGAGTTTTCCAGCCATTCAATAAAGTTTTCATCCAGGCCATTCAGGTGTGCAAGATCAAGCAGAATAGACTCCAGTTTCTTTCCATTATTGTTGATCAATTCGGTGGGCACTATCACCATGCCGCTCTGTTTACTTCCATCAAAAGCAATATAACGCTGATGCAGAAACGCAAGCAGTTTGGCAGGAAAAGAAACCGGCGGCTGGTTGCGTATGTCCTCATTCACCAGCTGTATGCCAACTTCCGTCGTATTACTGATAACAACCTGCATTTGCGGATTGTGTGCACATTCCAGTACTGCCTGCCATTCGTGCCTGGCGGATAATACCCTGCTGATAGCTGAACAAACAATATTTTCTTCGATCTTTTTGCCTTCTTCAATACCACGTACACAAAGTGTATATAAACCATCCTGTTTATCAAAAGCATCAGAATCCCCTTTGTTGGTTGATTTAACCACTACGATCCTGCCATTAAAAATTCCCTGCCGGTTGGCTTTGTCAATAAAATAATCCGGCAGTCCCCGAAGCAAAGCACCCGTGCCAAACTGTAATACTCTCTCCGGAAGATGGAACATAGCATCTTCTGGCAACTCAACCTTGCCGGTCTCGATGTTTTTTAAATTATATTTTGAAAGGAACATAATTTCTTTGCTTTTGGTTTGTTAGGTTTTATTATTTCAGCAATGATTTTTCAATCATTTTTTAATCCATTTGTTTGTCCATTTAAGATACTCAGTACTGATCAGCTTTGCAGGCGCATCCACGTACCATGCATATCCAACCCTTCGCTCTCTTTCCACTTCGGCCAATGTTTTTTTAGGCTGGCCATCACGTCCTGTAAAAAAAGGTTCATTTGTTTCTAAGTCGTAGAACCTTGCCCACAATACGTTTCCGGCTTCAGCTATCAGCACCCTGTCACGCCCCTCTGCTGTTTTTATTTCTTCAAATTTGTATCCCTCAATTTTTACTTTTTCAAACCACTCAATTCCACCTTTTACAGCCGCTATTATTTTCTTATCCGGGTCAGGCAACTTCATTAAAAACCGCAGTATACCAACCGATTCTCCCCCGCTTAAGGATGGCAGCTCATAAGCCCTCGCTTTTGCCGGCTTTAGTGTTTTGGCATCATACTGTGCACACCACGCAGTTAATTGCTGACCCTGCTTTATTTGTGTTTTCAATATGCAGCTGATACCACATTTTACTGCCCTTGCACAGTCTTTGTAATAAGAACTATTGATCACTTCCATATTATCGTCCCTCTCCAGCACATCCACCAGCACATTCAGCACATTGATCATGGCGTTGTCATTGTAAGTGATCTCACCCCGATAACTGCTGAAATCCGGGTAGTACTGCGGCCAGCCTCCATTAGGATATTGAGCATCCAGTAAATATTCAATTCCCTTTTCCGCCGCTGTCAAAAATCTTTTATCATTACTCTTTTTATACGCTTTTGCCAAATACCTGATCTCTTTTGTAGTAGCACTGTTATCAATCGTTGCATCAATGCCCGCTTCATAACCACTCTTTAATTCATTCAGCTCCTCTGTTGTAAGCGTATGACGATAATCTACTTTCTCTTTATTAAAATGCTTAGGCCAGCCTCCATTTTTTCGCTGGTACAATAACATGTTTTCTGCTATCGTATCGTAGGTGCTTTTTATTTCAATTTCAGTATCATCCGACGGCACATACTTTACATCTGCAGGCTTCCATTTATAATCAAACACCCAGGCTGCATTGATATCGTTGATACTGATTGATGAAGGCAGGTTGTTTTTATGCCATTCATAATCGCCTTCCTCCCGGTGACAGTTGTAATAATAAACCCTTTGTCCCCACTGGATCACATTTGGCGGATTAGCAACTCTTTGATAAATGTTGGCATCTGCCATTTCTTTTGAAAAGCTGCAATCAAATAAAAAGAACTGTGCATCCCTGTGCCAGCGGCCTAATTTGAAACCCTCATCACCGGTAAACTTACAATGGAAGAATACCGTTTTGGAGTTTTCATGCTTGCTGCCGTCGTGCCAAATGGCGGCTTCTTTGCTATGGCAGATAAATTCGCAATGGTCTGCCAAAGCCCAGCCACGGGGACAATACATATCCACATGTCCTTCCATGATACAGTCTTTGAAATAAAACATTCCATCTTCTGTATTCCATGGACTAACGGTGTCGCCACCCCCGGCCCGAAAAATGCAGTTCTTCGCTGTGAGCCTCGTTGTTGTAAAAGATCTTAATGCCATCTGGTGGCTCGTCCGCTTTACTTTTCTTGGTTTGTTGGTATCAGCCACACAATTAATACTCACCGTATCCTTTGTTACAAACCCATATTCGTTAATAAAAGAAAGGTTCTCTAAACTGATATCGCTTCCTTTTAAATTGATGGTTGCCACACCCCAGTCGTCATCGTTATTGTTGCAGCGAAAAATTTCTCTTGCTTCACTGATGCTGATGATGGTTGATTCCCTGTTCTCTCCACGAAGGGTGATGAAATTTTTTTCCAAAAAGATCTTCTCCCTGTATATCCCTTTTTTTATTACTATCACTCTTTGTTCTGTTGCCTCCGCAGGCAAACTGTTAATGGCTTCCTGTATGCTATTAAAGTTACCGCTGCCGTCCTGTGCTACGGTAATTGCATTTTGAGCAAATAGGCTGCATCCGAAAAGCAACATCCAGCCAAATAAAAACATCTTACTTCTGTTAGATCCTCCTTGTGTTTCGTGGGGACACGAACCACGGCGGAGTGCAAACTGGTAAACAATATTTTTAACCCCTTTATTCATTCTTTCCATTGTGATACCAGCTACCATTTTCATGGCAACATACATCTACTATATTACCCTCTTTTCAACAACCGCCGACGGGGCTTAAAGCCGCCATCGGGGTTGGCAAGCGCTTACTTCTTCGCCGGAACCTGTTTCAACAACCACTGTACCAGTTCATTTGCCGCTGAAAAATTTTCAAACTCAGCCGGTATCTTTCTTCCATCTACATATTCGTTGTACAACCAGGGATCACCCACTGCAAACACTGTCCCTTTTCCGTATTTTGCTGTTGCCATTATTACATCTCCTCCTTCACTCAACAAGGGCTTTGCTGGTGATATTGTTTCCAGCACACTGATCTCTTTCAGGTACATTTTCTTTGTCTTCCTAAAAACAGGATTTATTGCATTATTAAAAACTGCTCCTGTTTCAAATTCCTTGCCCTGCACCATGTTCCTGCTTTTGTCAGAAAAATGAATGCCGAATTTATTTGACAGTGTGTTGAAATACTTCAGATCGCAGTTGGATGTATCATTTGCCATCAGGAACAACACACCACCCTGTTTAACCCATTCCGCAATAGCCTTCGCACTTTTTTCATCCATGTAGTTGGGCGACTTAGTATCTTTCCAGCCATCAGGATCAACCATTACATATACAGCAGCGCCTTTTAAATTTTTTGCTGTTGGTGCTTCTTCCAAATTGACTGTTGCAGCGCCATAATTATTAAAGATGCTGCCCAATAAACTGAATCCGCCTTGTTCTGCATCGTCCCAGGTATAATGCCGGCGAACATTTACCCCATACCCATTTTTTCTCCATTCGTTATTAAACCAGCAATCCAAAACCACTTTTTTTCCCTTCCCTATTTTTGGCAAAGCAGCCAGTTCCATTTCTGCCGCACACATGATAAATGCGCCAATGCCTTTTGGATCGTTGGTAATAACAGGCTCACTCATGTAGTACTCAAAGCTGCCATCACGGTAAGGCTTACCACCTAAACCCGAAACAGTAACGGTACCTTTTAAATTCGTTTGCCCGGTTGAATCAACTTCAATGAACTCTTTCACAATTCCGTTATAACCTTTTTTTGCATTCGCTGCAAAAAAAGCAGGTATATAACCTTTACGAACTGCTTTTGCTATAGTATACACCAGCATACTGGATGCTGATGATTCTTTATAATTCTTTGGTGCTTTGGACATATCCAGGATGTCGTACCAAACACCACTCTTCACATCCTGTACTTTTACAATGGCTTTCACAAACCGGTTAAGAATGCCAATGATTGAATCTCTTCCCGGGTGCATTGGCGGAAAATAATCCAGTGCATCCACCATGGCCACACCATACCAGCCCATGGCCCTTGCCCAAAAATGCGGAGAGCAACCCGTTACTTTATCCGCCCATTTTTGTTCTTTGCTTTCATCCCAACCATGGTACAACAAACCTGTTTTTTTATCTCTTGTATGGCGTTCAATTAAGATAAACTGTTTAGCTATATCATCAAAAGCGCTGTCCTGGCCGTAATGCATCGCATACTCTGCATAAAACGGCTGCGCCATATACAAACCATCCAGCCATACCTGCCAGGGATAAATTTTTTTATGCCAGAAGCTGCCTTCTTTTGTACGTGGATGCTCATCCAGTTGTGTACGCATATAGTCAATCGCTTTCTGGTATTTCTTTTTCCCGGTAACATCGTACAGCATCATCACCACTTTGCCATTGTTGAGGTGATCGATATTGTACTCATCCCTTTGGTATTGTTTTATAGAGCCGTCTTCCTGCACATAAAAATCCATACTGCGTTGTATGTATTCAAAGAACTTTGCGTCACCATATAATTTCCAAACCGCCTCCATTCCTTTTAAAATAACACCCTGGTCGTAGCTCCATTTAGCAGGTTTCCCTGGTTTCAATGCAAATGAATCCTTCCAAAGGTTCATTGCTGTTAGTGACATTTGCTGACTCAAAGGCAGTTTTTGAGCTGATGCTGCATGCATCAATACACAGGAAAAAACTATGAACACAATTCTTTTCATCTTATCGCTTAACAAGTTTTGTTTTAACCGCCGTTAGAGCTCAAAGCCGCTGACGGGGTTGCCGCAACCCCACTTTTATTTTCCTGTTTTTACTTTTTCTTTTTTCTTCTTCTTCGCTGGCTTTACTGGCTCTGTTGCCTCTGCCCAGCTTACCATTGCTTCTGTTGCACCAAAATCTGCTGTTATCTTTTTCTTTGCACCATCTACATTGCTGTTGATGAATAAAATTTCCCTGGAACGGTCGCCCTGTACCTGCAACAGTACATCTGCACTGTCTTTATACTTTACATTATCCAGTCTTATTTTATCACTATTTAAAACATATACCAGCGGGTTGCTGTTTTTAGTAATGATGTTAATGTTCTTTAAATTAATACCAGTTGCTTCCTGGATATCTATTCCTTCATCCGCCTGCAGTACAGCGTTTTCAATATTTACATTCTGGATGTGCATTTCAGGAACACCCCTTACAAAGATTCCTTTCTCTGCTCCGTTGCAGGTAATATTGGTAAAAAAGAAATTGCGGAACTGTGGTGTGGTTTCATCCACGGGTTTAAACTCCACTTTTGCCGGCTCCTTTTTTTCGCCGTTCATGGAAACAGGATCCTTAGCCATGTAATACATATCAAACAAAATGGCTTCTGCAGGAATGTCTTTCATGTTTACATTGTTCACATAAATGTTCTCCACCATACCACCCCGGCCCCTCGTGGTTTTAAAGCGAAGGCCGATATCGCTGCCAATGAAATTGCAATTGCTTACAAATAAATTATTAGCGCCACCGCTCATTTCACTTCCCACTACAAAACCACCATGAGAATGATATACAGTGCAGTTGTTTACAATGATATCTTTTGTTGGCATGCCTCTTTTTCTTCCTTCTTCATCCCTGCCGCTTTTGATACAGATGCCATCATCACCGGTATCAAACACACAATCTTCCACCAATGCATTTTTACAGCTTTCTAAATCGAGTGCGTCGGTATTGGTACCAAACCAGGGATTTTTTACTTTCAGTCCTTTCAAAGTAATATGCTCACTCATCATCAAATGGGTTGTCCATGCTGGTGAGTTCTGAAAAGTTACATTCTCGATCAATACATTTTTGCATTTGTAAATGCGTATCATGTTGGGCCGGAGAAAGTCTTTCACACTTTCAAAATCAGCAACTGATTGGCCGGGTTTTAATTTGCCGATATTATTTTCTTTTAATCCCTTCAGTGCTTTTTCCGATGAGTACCATGTTTTTTTATCTTCTGTGAGCACCCCACCATATTTTTTCAAATGGCTTTTCCATTCGCCGTCGCTCATTTTGCTTTTTTTAAGAGGCCTCCAGTAATAACCGTTACCATCAAAAATACCATCCCCGCTTATCGCAATATTTTCAAGGTTCTCTGCAACAAGCGGGGATTGGCACCTGGCGGCATCCACTCCTTCAAAGGAAGAAACCACCAACGGATATTGA
>JAKQJG010000034.1 GCA_029561305.1 Bacteroidota bacterium
CTGTTCACTTTTATATCTCTCAGCAAGGCAGACTTTGGACTGATGATAACAGAGAAGAATTTGTACCTGCCCACAGGTGTAATGCTGATAGACATTTGCCAGCAGTGCATTTCACGGGAGATACTCATGGTAACCATGCCCACTTCTTTGGTACTAAAATTATAATTGCCATTCAGGCTGATCTGCCACTTGGGCGTAAGGGCAAGGGTACCTCCTGCATTCATATCGGCACTGGTGGTGGAAACAAAACCTTTTCGCAGGGCTGAGAATGAGTTCTGGTACCGGAAGGACATGCCTACCTGTATCGACCACGGTATGCTGAAATCGGTATAATCTGCAGGGTTATTGCTGATATACGCTGCTTCCTGCTGTTCTTCTGTTAATGGCATACCTGTATACGGATTCACTGCATTGCTTAACGATTGTGATTTTTGTGTCTGCGCCTTTTGATCGCCACCCCTAAAACTGGTAGAGAGAGAAATGTTAGCTGAACTCAAACGGCCAAGGGTAACCAATTTATCCTTCCATACCAGCCTGTTGATACGGCGGGTGCTGTCGTATTGGTAAGGATCAAGGCTGCCGCTTACCGTGATGTTGATCTTATTAAATAAATTACTGCGGGCGCTTATATTAAAGGTGGAAAGCTGGAAGGAATCAGCGAGGAAATTATAAGATCCATTCAGTGCCAGTCCATCCAACAGGGTGATCTTTTTATCAGCTGTCTCGGAGGTATCTTTCTTATCCCTCACTTTCATTTGCAGGTTATTATCTATACCAAAACTGATACCTCCAAATTCTCCGGCACCATAAGCACCATTGATATTGCCTTCGTAAATGTTGTACTGCCGAAAGTTAAGCAGGCTGTCCGTTTGTACCGAACGGAAAAATTTTCCATTCATATCAGGCTTATAGCTGAAACTGAAAGTGGGTCTTATTTCATGGCGTAGTGCTTTTATTTTTGAGTTTTTCCCAAAAGTGAACATGCCAAATATCCGCGACGAAGCACTCAGGCTGAAGGACATTTCTCTTGCTGTGTACAAGCCTTTTGTTGCGGTGGTATCCAGTTTTTTTGCGGTTTCGTTCCAGCTATAAGATACTTTCCGTTGGTACCAGGTTTCGTTATAAGATACACCGGGTGATATCTGTACCGGGCCCAGTGAGGGCAATGCCAAGGTAATGGGTACACTATGTCGTACACCCCAAAGCATGTTTTGTGTTATTTGTGTAAATACGGGCCTGCTGTCACGCAGTTTGGAATTGATGGTATCTTCATCCGAAACATCGTAAAAGCTTGTTTGATTGAGTAATACTGTATTGAGAGCGATACCGATATTTTCATACCACTTTAAAGACCCGGCTGCGTCTTTGCGGCGCAATGGATAAATGGTATTGAGGTTAAAGTTGGCGGAGGGCAAGGTTATATTGACCAGCTTGGTATTGCTGTTCTGTGTATGGTTGGCCTGCAGGCTCAGGTTAAACGGTTTGTCTTTCCACACTTTTGAATAATTGATAGACGACGTGAGGATATTATTAAAATTTCTCACCGGGTTATTGGGGGTATTCCTGTCAAAGCTGGTGCTGCCGGCATCCACGTTGGCACTGAAGGTAACACCGGGCCTGGCCTTGCTGTCCATACTATGCGTCCACCGAACTTTAAAACTTTTGTTTAAGGAATAATCCGGATCACCTTTGAACCCGATCTTTAAGCGCTGTATATCAATATTGAAATTTCCTGTATACCGGTACCGCCTATAGTACCTTGGGCTCAGCGCCAGGGTCCATCCTCCATAGGAATAAAAGGTACCCCTTGCCGTTACATCCCAATTGTCATTGATCACTTTGTAATAGCCCAGGTTCTCCAGCGCAAGACCATACTGATCGTTGGAGGTAAACTGCGGGGCAATTAAACCGGAGTGCCGTCCCTGGAACATGGGATAAATGCCAAAAGGCAGTACAACAGGAATGGGTACTCCTTCAAATTCGGGGTGTACGGGCCCGGTAACCGCAAACTTCTGATTGATAAATTTTATCTTCTTGCTCACAAAAGCGAAATGCGGTGTATCCAGGTTGCAGGTGGTGATCCTTGCCCGGTAAGCATAGAAAGAACTGGAGTCGATCTTTTTTATTCTTTCGCCATAGATAAACATTTCATCCTGCTTGGTATAAGTGCCTTTGCTTAATCCCTTGCCGCTTTTGGGACTGAATGCGATACTATCGCTAACCGTCATCAGTTCTCCTTGCTTAAAAGTAGGCGATGCTATTACCTTTCCTGTACTGTCACGTTTATGCACCGCCGTTATCATATTATTTTTCTGGTCGTACACAATTCCGGGTGAAGTCAATTCATTATCCAGGTATTTGGCATTGGTTTGTTTACCATAAAGGATGATCCTCTTTTGTGGTACTTCCATCACCATCGAATCTTCTGCATGATAGAAAATGGGCGCATCCAGTGAGTCTTTTGAAACCTTTACATTAAATGTGTCAGTTCTTACGATGGGTATGATGGGTGAATCCAGTTGTTGCCCGGGAGATAAATTAACAGTATCCATATTATATATGGTATCTGATTTAACAAACATTATTGAATCGCTAACATTTGCGTTTGGCCTTTGGGCTGTCGTTTGTTTTATACTACCTGGAATTTGTAAAGTATCTTTCTTAGTACTGTTCTTGACGGGTGTAGATGACTTTACCTGCGCCTGTATATCAGCGGCAAACAGCACCGTTATCAACAGTATGGTAATAAAGGCTGCCGGGGCTGAAAAATATTTTAGCTTAACTTTACAGAAATTCATCATCGCAGTTGCGGCAAATGTAAATATATTAGCAGCAACATGTTGTGAATAAAACCTTATAAAAATACTAAACCCCTGGTAAACCACTTTTTTATGCTCAAAGTAAAAATTTGTGTCCCTTTAATTGTTTCCTTTTTTGTGCTGGCTGTTAGTCCGGCTGCCGCCCAGACCCCCAAAACGCTCAAAACGATTATTGTAGATGCTGGTCATGGTGGAAAAGATTACGGTGCCCATGGCGGATATGAAGGCGGATTGAATACCTATGAAAAAAATGTAACACTTGGTATCAGTAATAAACTGGTGGAAGTACTAAAAAAGGAACTTCCTGAAGTTAAAGTAGTGCCTACCCGTACCACCGACATTTATCAATCGCCTCCTGAAAAAGCAGATATCGCCAATGAAAACAAAGGCGACCTGTTTATTTGTATCCATGCGGATGCGGTGGCTTTGCAAACAGGTAAAAGACAGATCGGCAGCCGGGAAGAAACCAGGTACAAAGTAAGTGGCAAGGGAAAAAAGAAAAAGAAAACACCCTACAAAGTAACTGTGCCGGTATATCAATATTACAAACTGCCCAGCAAGCGCAGCGGTACCAGTGTGTGGTTGTTTGCCGCTCATAAAACGGATGATAAAAACAAAGCTGTATTAAAACATGAATTGGAAAATGTGGAAGATGAAATAGAAGTGGGCGGCGGTGCAGACAGCTTGTTGAATGAAATTGACTTTAGCGGGCCAGAGTACAGGATGATGGCACAGGTACATGCCAAACGCTACCAGGAAAAAAGTATTAAACTGGCTGACCTGATCAATGAAGAAATAGATGAAACCGACCGTCCGGCATTGGGCACCTATCAAAGAGCCAAAGGTATTTGGGTACTGCAGGCAACCAATATGCCGGCAGTGCTGGTAGAAACTGGCTTTATAACTAACTATAACGATGAACGCTATCTTGCCAGTGAAAAAGGGCAGCAGGAAATTGCTGAATGCATTGCCAGGGCTGTCAAACGGTATAAAGAGCAGGTAGAAAAAGGAAACATCAGCAATCCACCGGCTGCTGATAAAAAAGAAGAGGATAAAGTATTAAAAGAAGCGAAGGCTGATAAAGCTTTGACATCCAACCCAAAAAGGTAAAATAATCAACAGGTATTCCAGTTTGCAGGCAGGTAATTATTAATCCTTATTTTTGGCCTGTATCAATTCATTCCCCATGACCATTTCTAATGAAACTAAAGTAGGATCTCTAACTGCTATAGCAATAGTGTTACTCATTTTAGGCTTTAATTTTTTAAAGGGCAAGAGTATTGGCGGTGACAGCCATCGCTACCAGGCAGTTTTTACCGATGTGCAGGGATTGGCCAAGGGCAACCCTGTGGTGATCAGTGGTAAGGAAACTGGTAATATACTGGATATTGACGGTGGCAAGGAAATGAAACAGCTGAAAGTAAGTATCAATATGAAGGATGAAGTAAACATTCCGGATGACTCTTATGCTATCATTACAAAATCTCTGTTAGGTGCTGTGCAGCTGGAAATCAAATTAGGTAACAGCAAAACCTTTAAGAAAGACGGGGATAATATTCAAACAATGGCCAGCACAGATATGATTGGTGATGCCATGAAAAAACTTGACCCTGTTTTGTATGAAGTAACAAAAGCAGTAAGGTCTCTTGATTCTGTTTTGCACACCGTGAACAGCGTTGTTGATCCCAATACAAAACATAATATCAGGTCTACCATGGAAAACCTGAACAAGACCACCGCTTCATTGGCGGTATCTTCTGCTTCGCTGCAGTCGATGCTGAATGCACAAACGGGTTCAATTGCAAAAACCGTGGACAACCTGAATTCTTTTACCGGCGCATTAAAGAACAACAATGAAAAGTTTACTCAAACCATGACCAATGTGGAAACAGCCACGGGTAAACTGGCCAAACTTGATCTTGAAACCACTATGACTAATCTTAATTCAAGCATTACTGATCTAAAATCGATCATGGCAAAGGCCAATAGTGATAAGGGTACACTGGGTTTATTGATGAATGATCCAAATTTGTATAATAACCTGAACGCTACCTCCAACAAACTGAATTTATTGCTGGATGACCTGAGGCTTCACCCTAAACGCTATGTGAATGTATCGGTATTTGGAAGAAAAGATAAGACTGGTCCATTGACAGTTCCGTTACCGGATACCATCAATGCCCCTTACTTGCCCAGGTAATAATATTGTGATTTCATTTATATAAAATAGATGACATTGCAGCGGCTTTAAACATCGTTTCATTGAGATCAACTGCTACTTACCGGATTTTTTTATTCTTGATTTGCTGCTGCGGATGTTTTACAATTACAGCGCAGGTGAACGGCGTATTCCCGGCTCCCGTTGATGATACCACCAGGCTGATCCAGATATTAAAAGGAAACAGCCTGCGGGAAAAATACATTGATACCATTTCCTTTCAAACCATTGCTGGCGATGTACAGCTGAGGGAAGCACTCACTTTATTTAATTGCGACAGCGCAGCTATTAACAAAACCACCAACGTGATGGAGGCTTTTGGTAACATTCATATCAACCAGCAGGACAGCATTCATACCTACGCACAGTATCTTAAATACATTGGCAAAGAAAGAATGGCCTATCTAAAAAAAGGGGTACGCCTTACCGATAAGAAAGGAACCTTATACACAGATGACCTGGAATATAATATGACCACCAATATCGGCAACTACAAAAATGGCGGCCGTGTTGTAAATGGGAAGACGACACTGACAAGTATTGAGGGTACCTATTATGCAGATACAAGAGATGTTTATTTTAAAAAGAACGTAAAGCTGAAAGATCCCAAATACGATATTACTACGGACAGTTTATTATACAATACTCAGACACAGGTAGTAACTTTTATTACGATGACGCATATTGTAAGCAAAGACGGCGGCGACATTTACACCAGCAGCGGCACCTACGATCTTAAAAATGGCAAAGCTTATTTTGGGGCCCGTTCAGTTTTTAAAGACAGTACCCGGGTGTATGTAGCGGACAATATAGCACTGGATGAAAAAACACAGACGGCACAGTTAGAAGGCAATGCCGTAATAAGAGACAGCGTAAATGGATATACTGTACTAGGCGGGCAAATATTTGCCAATCAAAACAATAAAACTTTTTTAGCCACCCGGAAGCCTGTATTGATCTTTAAAGGTGAAGGTAATGACAGCACATTTGTGGCAGCAGATACTTTGTTTTCGGGTATGATCATAAAAGACAGTACAGGAGATAAAAAACTACTGCCAACCGATACACTGACACAAACAACGATTGTAAGTAAGGACTCTGTTGTTGTCGGCACCCCGGTCGGTACCGAAGGTCAGACCGGAACAGCGCCTGTGCAACCCGACAGCATTATCGTTACAAAAGATTCATCTTCTTTGGTAGATTCCACTAAAAAAATTGCTGACAGCACCATTACAAAAGATTCATCTTCTTTAGTAGATTCCACTAAAAAGATTGCTGACAGCGCCATTACAAAAACTGATATTCCAATTACCATTAAGGCAATAGATTCAACTGAAAATATTATTACTAAGCAACCACCCGCAACAGACCCAACTCAACGGAAAAGTGACAGTGCTTTTGCTAAACCAGCCGTTCCCCCGCAATTGGATACCAGCCTGGCTATTATAACAGACTCTGCATTTACTGTTTTAGATAACAATGCCCAGCCCGAAAAAGACACTAGTTTTAATTTGTCAAAAGACACGGCCATACGTTATTTCCAGGCTTTTCATCATGTAAGGATCTACAATGATTCTGTGCAGGCGGTATGCGACAGTTTATTTTATTCTTCTGAAGATTCTACGTTCCGTTTATTTAAGGATCCGTTGGTGTTCAGCAGCAAATCC
>JAKQJG010000114.1 GCA_029561305.1 Bacteroidota bacterium
CCGGGTATTACAAGAAGTGATCTGCTGGTGATCAATAAAATTGATTTGGCGCCGTACGTACATGCCGATCTCGGTGTGATGGAGAGAGATGCCAGGAGAATGCGGAATGGTAGTCCGTTTGTCTTTACAAATTTGATGAGCTTGCAGGGTTTAGATACGGTGATTGGCTGGATAAAAAAATATGCACTATTAGAAAACGTTGATGAACCCGCTTTACTCCGATGATTACCCAACTGCACATACAAGTGGGCGAAAGAAAAGCCTGTTCTTACCTGAAGCAGGTATATTTTACCACGCCCTTTAAAGTGGCGAATATAACTGAAGATAAAACAGGTCATGAACTGCATTTGATGCTGATGAGTTCGTCTCCGGGTATTTTGGATGGAGATGTGTATGATATGAAAATTGAATTGGAGAAAAATTGTTCTTTACAATTGCATACACAGGCCTACCAGCGTTTGTTCAATATGCAAATGGGCGCTTCACAACAAATGACCGTGCATATAGCAGATGGGGCCTCGTTTGTTTTTTTGCCACATCCATCTGTGCCTCATGAGCAATCCATTTTTACCAGCCGCAACAATTTTTATATTGGCAGCAATGTTCATTTTGTGTATGGTGAAGTTTTAACCTGCGGAAGAAAACTGAATGGCGAGGCATTTTTGTTTTCAAAATACCACAGCATCAACCAGGTTTTTATAGATAATAAACTAGTGATAAAAGAAAACCTGTTGATGCAGCCTGCATTGATCAATGTACATGCTATTGGTCAACTGGAAGGTTACACACACCAGGCCAGTTTGATTTTTTTACATGAATCCGCTGAGATAAAAAAAATACAAACAGAGCTGCTGGAATTATTATCTGCAGAAAGAAATATTGCATACGGTGTTACACTGGCTCCTGTAAATGGTTTGATCGTTCGTTTATTGGGGCATGGGGCAGAGCAGTTGCACAAGCTCATAATAAAAATGAATACGCTTATTGAGATTAACCACAAAGCCAGTGATAAGCAGCAGGAAGAAGATCTTCCTGTTGCTGTTTTATAGTTGCTTAAAAATTATTGTATGAATCCTGAGATGCAGGCTTTATTGATCACCGCTATTTCTATTGCCTGTTTGCATACACTTACGGGGCCAGATCACTACCTGCCCTTTATCGCCTTATCAAAAGCAAGAGGCTGGACCATTGGCAAAACCATCGGCTGGACTGTCGTTTGCGGTATTGGACATGTACTTAGTTCCGTTGCACTGGCATTGGGTGGTGCAGCGCTGGGCTGGTCGTTAAGCAAAGTCAGTTTTTTAGAAGATGTAAGGGGTGGCATCGCAGCCTGGGTAATGCTGGCATTTGGCATTGTATATACCATCTGGGGATTTTATCGCCTGTACAAAAACAAACCACACAAACATTTTGATGTGGAGGATGATGGGGTTTATGTGTATGAACACCGGCACAATGAAGCTGTAGCACCCACCGAGCGGTATCGTGTAACCCCCTGGGTGATGTTCATTATTTTTTTACTGGGACCCTGTGAACCGATGATCCCGTTATTGTATTTTCCTGCGGCGCAAAACAGCTGGGGAGGAATGCTGGTGCTGGTGTTAGTGTATACCATTGTAACCTTGTTGACCATGCTTACATTGGTGCTGCTGGGTTACTATGGCATCGGATTTACGACAACAAAAAAACTGGAAAAGTACATGCATGTGCTGGGCGGATTGACCATATTTATATGCGGGGCAGGGATGTTGTGGATGGGATGGTGATGAAACAAAACATCCGAAGTTTTAAAAACTTCGGATGTTTATTAACGATGTTCACGGATGCTTTTCTTTTGGAATAGTTGCATTAGAAAGATGACTATAGCGGTGACAAAAAGCAAGCACCCAACTATAAACGAAAAAAACATTACAACAAAACCATCAGTAGCATGCAAGTCGCTGAAAATATTAAAAAGTGACAGGACTGTTACAAAGATGGTAATGAAATATAAAATTAAGATGGTCGAGTAAGAGAATAAATTTTTCTTTTTTCGTTTGGCCCAGAAACGAAAAAACAATATTATAATGACAAATAGCAAATGTATACACACTAAAGATAAACTGTCTTCATTCATTTGAGGGAAACTTTAAAGTGAGAGTTAGCGGATATCTTATCAGATCTAATATTGTTAATTCAACGAACAAAAAGCCCGGCAATCACTTACCGGGCTTTATCATTATCCATCCAACAATTTAATTGATGCATTGTTTGTTCAACCACGCATTCCGCACTGTCAATTGCTCCTTTGTAGCAGCTGCATCAAATTCCAGTAAGTGCTCTTCTGTTTTATTAATCTTCTGTGCCGGTGCAGATAAGGTTACATCTTCTTCTTTGCCCTCAGCATTCTTTCTTTTAACCACCACCGTTACCATATCCCCTTCTTTAGCAGTCTTCGTAAATTTTTCTGCTGCTTCCATAAAGTTGATGGCACTGATGGCTTCGCCATTCAGGCTCACATACACATCGCCTTTTTTGAAACCTATCTTTTTCCCAAAATCATTCAGTCTTACCACGCTTGTTATGGCAGGTCTTCCCGACTCATCCGGCATCACAGAAGCGCCACCCAACGTAATGGCACTCACTTCTCTTTTAGCAAAATAATTGATACCTGCCAGTTTAAAGAACTGGTCATAAGGCAGCGGCTCTTTTCCTTCTACATACTTTGCAAAAAATCCTCTCACTTCAGGAAAAGTAAGTTTGGTTATTTCATCAAACAACCTGTCATCTTCAAAATAATTAGTGGGTCCGTATAATAAGGAAAGGTCGTGCTTCAGGTTGTGTACACCATAATTACCCTCTGACAAAGATTCAAGATACAGATCAAGACAGGCATTTATCAGGGCGCCCTTTTGATACACATTGATATATTGTTTTGAATGTTCGTCTGCACTGCCAAGACTCAATTGGGTAAAAGGCAGGGTATCATTAAAATATTTTCTTGATACCATCATTTTCTTACTCAGCCTTTTTAAATACTCCTCTGCTGTTATCAAACCCTGTGTTACCTGCGTGTGGTGTGCATCATACTCGGTACTTCCTTCGTATAACCATAAGTGTTTGCTCAGGATAGTTTCATTAAAATTGAACTCCCTTACTTCTTTTGAACAGATGTTGAGCGGCGTTACAATATGGAAAAACTCATGCGAAGACACGTCCATGATCTGGCCAATAAAAGATGCCTGCGGTAGTTCTGGCAAGCTGTAAAAACTGGAATAAGAATGTTCCCATGCGCCTTGCCCCTGCACCGAAGGTTGCTCACTATTGAAATAATACAGGAACGCATATTTATCTACCGGTAATTTGCCCCCCATATAATTTTTAGCAGCATTCAACAACCCTTTTAAATTTTCTGCCACAAATTTTGATGTGATCTGTTTTTTGGGTGAGTACACCGACACCAGCACATCAGTTGTACCCACTTTTAAAATAGTGGTATCAGGAATACAAAACATGATGGGTGAGTCGTACAGGTGATCAGCATTATCACATACAAAAACATCTTTAGTGGAACTACTGCTTTTTGCCACGAGACCGGAAGAAGCATAAAAACCTTCGGGCTTGGTGACCGTTAATTCAAAAGGAAGCTTTTTTAATCCATCGAGGTAACCAAAAATGCCACAGGTATTGAACACAAAATTTTTATTCGGCTCAAAGTTGGTGCCAGCCATTTCATACACACCATGTTTAAATGTTGCATCCCAACTGTCTTCCACATT
>JAKQJG010000126.1 GCA_029561305.1 Bacteroidota bacterium
AATGCTGCGATGATAAAAGAAGCCGATAAAAGAATCAAAGAACTGGAAGGCGCTTTGAAAAATGCTGAAAAATTGAAGCCTACCAGGTGCGATTGTGATTGCGGTGAGCCAATGCCCAGGCCGGAAACTGCTGAAGCGAAAAGTTCCAGGAAATAGACATACCTTATTTTAAATAAAATTTATCTCCTACCTTCAACAGCATAAAACTGCTGTATGAAAAAACTGTATTGCCTCATAATATTCAGCCTTATCACAATTGCCGGGTATTGCCAGCAAACAAATCTTTCTATTATCCCGGAGCCTGTTGAGCTGATAAAAAAAGACAACTTTTTTTTATTACCCCGGACAATTACAATCAGTACCGATGCTGTTGATAATGCTGCAGTAGAATTTTCAGCCAGCTATTTAAAAAACAGGTTGAAGTCCAGTTCTGATTATGATGTGAATATCAGTAGCGAGTCAGATAATGCAAGCATTCAATTGTTGATCAACAAGAACCCGGAAAACCAATTGGGGAATGAAGGATATTCGCTTTCGGTAACAACCAGTAGTATTGTCATAAAAGCCAATCAACCCGCCGGATTATTTTATGGCGTTCAAACACTATTGCAATTATTACCCAAAGAAATTGAAAGCAACAGTACAATAAAAAATACCAACTGGACTGTACCCTGTGTGGAGATCACCGACTATCCCCGTTTTGGCTGGCGGGGTTTGATGCTGGATGTAAGCCGCCATTTTTTTACCAAGGAAGAAGTAAAACGTTTTATTGATGATATGGCCCGCTATAAATTCAATTTGTTTCACTGGCACTTAACAGATGATGAAGGCTGGAGGATCGAAATAAAGTCATTGCCCAAACTGACGGAGATCGGTGCCTGGAATGTGAAAAGGGTAGGGCACTTTGGAGAGTTCTCTGAAATAAAAGACAATGAGCCGAGAACTAACGGCGGCTTTTATACGCAGGAAGATATTAAGGAAGTGGTGCAATATGCAAAAGAACGTTTTGTGGAAGTGTTGCCGGAAATAGAAATGCCCGGACATAGTATGGCAGCCATCGCATCGTATCCCGAACTCTCCTGTACGCCGGGAGCAGATAAATACCGGGTGATCTCTGGCGAAAAATTTATTGAGTGGCCTGCAACAGGGCATTTTTATGGATTAAAAGACAATACGCTTTGTCCTGCTAACGAAAAAGTGTACCCCTTTGCAGAGAAAGTGATCTCGGAAGTGGCAGCGCTTTTCCCTTTTCCTTACATACATGTTGGGGGTGATGAATGCATCCAGAATTTTTGGGAAAAAAGCCCTGCTGTAAAAGCACTGATGAAGAAAGAGAATTTAAAAACGATGCTGGATGTGCAGGGATACTTCGAAAAGCGGCTGGAAAAGATCGTAGCCAGCAAAGGCAAAAAAATGATCGGCTGGGATGAAATACTGGAAGCAGGTGTTTCACCCACTGCAGCTATTATGAGCTGGCGTGGTACCAAGGGTGGAATAGAAGCTTCTAAAAAAGGGCATGAAGTGGTGATGAGTCCAACTACCTATGTGTATCTTGATTATATGCAGAGCGATGAGATCATGGAACCGAGGATATATGCTTCTCTCCGCCTGAACAAAACCTATTCTTATGAACCGGTTTCTGAAGGGATCAATGAGAAATTGGTGAAAGGTATACAGGGAAATATATGGACAGAACAAATTTACAATTTCAGGCAGGTGCAGTATATGGCCTGGCCAAGGGCATTTGCCATCAGTGAAATTGCCTGGTCGCCATCGGCCAAGAAAAACTGGAGTGGCTTTGTTGGAAAAGTGGAAGACCATTTTGAAAGATTTAATGCAGCAGAAAAAAAGTATGCTCCCAGTATGTATGACCCTGCATTCAACGTGACTCAAAATGCTAAAGGGGAACTAACGGTTAGCCTTAGCACAGAAATAGAAGGGCTGGATATTTACTATAGCTTTGACAATTCCTACCCCGATCATTTTTACCCAAAATATACAAGTGCTGTAACGGTACCCATGGATGCCACATTGATGAGAGTGATTACCTACCGGGACAAACAACCTGTTGGCAGGATGAATAATATGCCGGTTGCTGAACTGAAAAAAAGAGTGGCTAAGAAAAAATAGCTAACAGTTACTTGCTTAAAAAATCAATGATCAAAGGAAATTCCTTCTCCGGTTCTTCTACCTGTGGGTTATGCCCGCTTTTTTCAAACATTACAAACTGCGCCTGCGGGCAGTATTTTTTATACTGTACCTGCATCCAGGGAACTGCCACCCGGTCGTAGCGGCCGGCAACTATCAACACAGGCATTTTAAGCGTTTTTAGTTTTTGCCGTACATCGTATTTGGCCATATCGCTGGTAACAATAAAATCTCCATCAGGACCCACTATCTGGTAATATAATTTTGTATTAAAAGGATTGGGATACGGTTTTCTTTTGCCCCGGCTTAAAAACTTATCAGGATTATAGGCATATAGAAAGCCATAAGGTACCTGTCCATAAATTTCCTGGTGGTTGTTACTGCTGCTGATAGAACCTTTCTTTCTTGCAGCCATCAACTCTTTCCATACTTCAGGATAATTTGTTTTTATTTCATGGTTGCTGTTGTCACAGTTCTCCTGCCACATGGCACCACTGTGAAAACCATTGGCAATGATCAAATGAGCAACGTTTTTGCCGTACTTCAATGCATAACTTTGTGCCACCAGGCTGCCATAGGAATGTCCTAGTAAGTTGACTTTATCCAGGTTGAGCGCTTTTCTCAGTCCCTCAATATCTTCCACATCCCGGCTGATAGTATATTGTTTTGGATTTTTAGCAGTATCGGATTTTCCTCTGCCAAAACCATCAAAATAGATTAATTGAATATTGCCTTTTCTTGATAAGGAGTCAAAGCCGCGATAGGCTAAATGGTTTCCTCCCGGTCCGCCGGGGATGATAATTAGCGGCTCACCGGTACCGACAGTAACAACCCAAAGTTTTGATCCGTTAATAGTGTAGTACTGCCCGTCCGTCCAGCTATCGGGAAAAGCAGTTGTATCAGTGCTCTGTGAAAAAGCCCTGGAAGAAATTAATAGTACCAGCAAAAAAAATATCTTTTTCATACGCATCCAGCATTAGACTGGAAATGTACGAAAGAGATAATAAATGCAAACAACGTTGATATGCTGCCGGCAACATATAAGGAAATAAGCTTAGCCTGCCTTATATGACTCTATGTCAACCCAGATTTTTTCCCTGCTCTCTTGCGTGTAAACTTTTAACCAGTTTCTGAATCTTTCAGAAAAGCCTGCAGTATTCTTCTCCGCAATGAGCGACTTCATTTTATCGCAGTTGAAGATCTCGTTGAAGGTGTTGTTGTTTTGGTTGGTATTGCTCTTAGATTCCATAAAACAGTTTTTAATATTATCAATTACTATTCCTTGATATTTGTTTTTTCTCATCGAGATATACACTGATCACAGTGCCTATAAAAGCGGCTATCAGAAAAATATGTACGGCCGGGCTTGCTTCAATCAACATATAACACAATGCCCATATAACTGCGGCCACAACAGAAGAAATAAATATAACATTACTCATATCAGACATTTTTTACTGTGGGAATTAAAAAAATGTGCCATCATTGTAAAGAGATATTATTTTTCTGTCAAACCCTTTGCAGTAAAGGATTTTGTTACACAACACAGGTTTGTAAAGACGGGATATATCAAAGAACTGCCGAGAATTTTTTTCCCCTGAAAGTAGAAAAAAAGCCATCCTGTTGCCAGCTAAAAGCTGCGGTGCTGCATGTGTTTTATTTCAATTGGTTGAGCAGGTAGAGGTAGGGTTTATGCAGATGGTGTGCAAACGCGTTTTCCTTACTGTCTGGAAATAGCTGGTAATATGCCTCATCGGCAAGCAAAGTGATATAATTGCCTGTTCTTACATAGTTCATATTCTCTGCATATGGAGGAGGTTCAAATCCGGGGAGGTTTTTGGTGAGCATTTTTCCAATACGGGTGCCCAGGTTTTTACAGTAGTACTTCATCGCTTTCCTGGTTTTTCTGTCCATTTTATTATACACTATTTTCATCACAACATTTTTTGGGAACCTCATCTTCTTAATTACTGATTTTGCGTTAACAAACGGATTGGTCGTATTAAAGTCGCTTAGCGTTTGAATGGAGAAAGGTGTTTCAGGCACCCAGTCGGCACTGTTCACCACATTATAGGCCCATCCATTTTGAGTCAGCGCTTCATAGTCGTATGCAAAATATAAGTTACCGGGTTTGGGTGCTGCACTGCAATAGGTTTTCCATTTTACATCCTGCGGCAACAGGTTTTGTTTTTGCAGGTGGTATAAATGAGCAGTTAGCAGGTAAGCTAACGCACCTCCCTGGCTATGGCCAATTACATAAAAATCTTTTACACCAGTTTTATAGAGCGAATCTATTTTTGGCAGCATATCCCGGCTTAAAAAGGCCAATCCAAGCAGCCAGCCAACATGCACTGTTGCCCTTGGATTGGTTGCCAATTGGTATTTGAATGTATAATCATCAGCCACTTTCAATTCTCCGTTTGCCGGCACCATGGCCGAATAAAAATTTTCCAGCCAGCTCAATCCATTTTGCGTGGTGCCACGGATGCTGATGACAGCATGGTTGTTTTCATCTTTCCAAAGATCCCATAAATTATCCAGTCCCATTGGATTGCTCTGGTATATCATTTTAAAATGAGCGGGCGCTGGTAGTTGCTTATAGTAATTTTCATTTACCGTTGTTCGGGCCGATACGTACATCAGTTCCTTGTATTCTTCCTTGTTGAATCCGGGTTGTAATTGCTGTGAGGTGGCAGTTACTGCAAAAAAATGCAGTAAAACAAAAATGCGTTTTGACATAAGTGTTAGTTTAATCGGCTGTTTTATTTTTTTGTAAACCTCATGACTGCGATATCACCCATGATCAACGTGAGCGTATTTTCATCCACGCTGTAAGAGGTCACCGTTTTTAAAGTTTTGAAATAAACCGGTTCTCCATTTCCTTCGCAGGCCATCATCGTACTGAGTGGATCGCCAAATTGTATCTTGTTTCCATCCACCTTCACTTGCACACTGTAGCCATTACAACTGCCGTTGCCGCTGGCTGCTTTGTTTGGCAAAGCCAAAAGGAGCGTCGGTTTTTTATTGGGGAACAAACCTTCAAAAGCAATTTTTGGCCCGGAAATGTAATTCAGCTCCCATTCACCATTCAATTTTAACTGTTCGGTCGTTACCGGCATTTGTGTTGTTAATTTGGCAACAACTGCGTCACCATTTTTTAAAATAAGCTGGTCATTTGTAATATCCCAGTTATCTGTTTTTGTGAGTGCTTCTGTAAATAGGATTTGCAGTTTGTTGGCATTGTCATCAAGGCAGGCCATTCTTGTCAGGGCCAGGGGAGAAAATGCAATGCTGTTTGTTCCGCTCAGTTCAAAAGTTCCAGTCATCCTGTTACAACCCGTGCTGCCGCTAACTTTATTTATTTTACCTGGTGTGAATGCAAGCATGGCTTTAGATATTGCAGGCACAAATTGGCCCTGTACTTCCGTTAACTTCCATTCGTTTTTATAAAGTGCTTGGCTGCCGCTGTTGTTTTCTATTGAATTAATGGCAGAAGCATTTTTTGATTCGCTGCAACTGCTCATCAAAATGGATATCAAAAGCGCTGCTGTGATATTTTTTGTCATTTCCTGTTTTTAGCTTTATAGATGATGTCTTTTTTCAATTTGCATACCGGGCATCTGTTTAAATTGTTAATGATGGCGGTAACAGTTGGTGCAGGAGTAAGCAGCTTGTAATTATATTAACTAAAATAAACAAACAACGGCATAATCGGTTCAGCAGGTTCCACTTT
>JAKQJG010000128.1 GCA_029561305.1 Bacteroidota bacterium
AATGGCGATGATAAAATATCATTGACCAATGCTGTACCCTGTTCCAGTGTAAGGTTCATTTTCCAGTTAGCAGCTGCTATTTGTGTTCTCATGTTAGTTTGATTGATTGTATAATTGTTGTAGAATATTTTTTTCTTCTTCGGTAATGGATTGTCTCTTTAGTTTTTTCCAGTTGTCTATATCCTGTAGTGCTTTTTCGAATTCATATCTTTTATCTCCCCAGCTAAAATTATTCACCAGTTTGGGCGGCATCCCGATAGCTATCGGGGCACCGAAAATATTACAGCACACGCCCACTATTGTTCCTGTATTAAAAGAAGTATTGATAGCAGCACGGCTATAATCTCCCATGATCAATCCTGCTTTAATGCCAACACCTGTAAATTCCTTTGTTATATTATTCCACATCTTTACTTCTCCTGCTGTATTCTTTACATTGCTGTTGCTGGTTCCGGCGCCTAAATTACACCATTCGCCAATAACACTGTCACCCAAATATCCATCATGTGCTTTGTTGCTGTTGGCAAATAATACGGTATTTTTTATTTCGCCGCCTGCACTGCAATAAGGGCCAATGGTGGTGGCGCCATAGACCTTTGCTCCCATTTTTAAAACTGCCCCCTCACACAAAGCAAACGGCCCACGAATCATACAGCCTTCCATCACCAGCGCATTCTTTCCAATGTACACAGGACCGGCAGCAGCATTGATGATACTACATTCAACCGTGGCGCCTTCTTCAATAAAAATATTTTGTGGGGCAATGATTTGATTTGTTTCAGCTATTGGCTGTGATTGTCTTCCTGCTGTTATCCATTCAAAATCATTTCTCAATGCCCAATCATTGTGTTGAAAGATATCCCATGGAAACTGAATACTCCTGCAGGTTTCGTTTTCATTTTTTATATTAACTGCGCCATCGGAACTGATCTGAAACCGGGTTGATGGTGAGCCAATAAGCGATGCATTTACTGCGCAGGTGTCATTGGTTTTTGCCAGCAGCATTTCCCATTTTTCACGAATGGTTAAAATCCCCACCCGGATGTCTGCAGCATTTCTTGTAGCCGTGAACGGCCACAAACTTTCCCTTACCTTACTATCATCAAAAATTATTTTCACTGTTTAAAACTACAGGTTCTTAGCTAAAATAAAAAACAGGCTGTCTCATAATTGAAACAACCTGTTACCTGGATGAGGGAATACAGCTACTTAGAATGGAGAAGCCATTCAGGTTTAAATTGCTTTCGGGCTTTCATTTTTCTTTGCCACTTCTTCCAGCAATTTTAAACCCAGCAAGCCGCTGATAGGACCGTTGGCACCATCTGCTCCTCCCCCAATCAAAATGTCCGGCATGATCTTTATCTGTTGCGCACCTATCGACTCCATCACTTTCAATTGCGTAAAGTTATCGCCACCCATTGCCTCTACAGACAGTTTGTAAGACTCCGCATTGGATTTACCGATAGCCAGTATTTTCCCTGCTTCTGCATTACCGGTTAAGGATATTTGCTCCGCATCGGCCTTTGCCAGTAATTCAATTTTTTCAGCATCGGCTTTTGCCAGTACCCGTATCCTTTCTGCATCACCGCTGGCCAATAATTTAAGCCTGTCTGCTTCAGCGGTAGCCTGCAAACGAACACTGTTGGCATCACCAGTAGCTTTTTTTACCGAAGCATCCGCAATGCGCTCAGCAATTAAAACGCCCTGGTCTGCTTTTACAATCTCCTTTTGAATATCTGCAATAGCCATTTCCTTTTCCAGGCTCTGTCTTGTTTCCTGTGCCTGTTTCTCCGTTTCATAAGTCACTTTTTGCTCTTCGGCTATCTTTCGGTCGGTCAGGGTTTTCATCAGGCTTTCTGGTGGAACGATGTCACCGATCAGCGTATCCACGCCGTATACGTTGTACTGGTCAAGCACATGGCCAATATGGTCTTTGGCGCTCTGTTGTCTTTCTTTACGGGTTCCAAGGAAAGCAATTACATCGCTGTCCTGCGCACTGTTCCTGAAATAGTTACCAATAGTGGGCTCCAGCACCTGGCTTACCAGATTGTTCATATTACCAAACCGGGCAATTACTTTGGGTGCTTCAGTGGTAGGTATATGAATAATTTGCGAAACGTCAAGGTTAAAAGGGAAACCGTCTTTACTCCGCACAGTAATCGTTGATAAATGTTTATCCAGCTGGTGACTTTCGCTTCTTGCATTGGCCCAGTTCAATACCAGGTTGGTGGTAGGAACCAGTTCCACTTTCATGATAAAAGGGTTTACAGGGTATTTACCCGGACCTAACGGTTCTGCCCACACGCCTTTTTGTCCTTTTGAAACAATATTACCGTGTTTAAATTCCACACCACTCAGGTCAACACCTTCAGGACCCACATAACTGATCACAACACCCACATGACCAATAGGTATTTCTGTCATCTTCACCATTTCGAGTTTGGCAAACCAGGGATTTAGAAAATATGCACCTGCCAGCATTACCTGCTCCTGCAGTCCTTTGTAACCATCACTGGCTAAAAAGGTATCCACGTCCTGGAATTTATTATGGCCGCCAATAATGCGTCCCGCTATCTGGCCTTCTTCCAGCGGTTTTCCTTCCAGCGTGGTAACCACCCCCACCGCATTATCTGGTATGGTAGCCATCTCCGTTAGTTCCACATTAAACAGGAAACTGTTGATACGGTAGGATCCTGGAGCTATAATGGCTGTTTGCCTGCCTTTACGGCCACCATTTTTTAAAAAGGCAGCTGCATCCTGGAAACTGTCGCACTCTACTTTTCGGCCCAATATCCGGCCTGTTTCAAGTTCAGTACCGTCTTTTGCCAGTACCAATCCTATCTGGCCGGTTGGTATGATGGCAAATGGCTGAAAAGTTATTTCATACTGCCATATCCATTTCCAGAAATAAACACCGGGCGGCAATGTCTGTGCCTGGTAGCCTGCTTCGCCTTCCGTAGCCACAATACGGCCCTCGGGTAATTCCTGCTTTCCAAACAGCACAAATTTCTTTGTAACAAGGCCAATACGGTCTTCTGGTACAATTACCAGCCCAAAGAAAAACCTCAGGATAAATTTGTAAAAAATCAAAACAAGTAAGGGGATACCAATGATCAATCCCCAATTGATCAGTTCATGTGATTCCATGAGTTTATAGGTTTTATATGTGAGAAAAAAATACGCACTTGCAGGTGGGTAAAAAATATTCACCCAGGCTGATTCATTTATCAGCTGTTGTTATTCAGATTGATACTGCCTTTTGTTGCACCCTGTAAAAAGATGATTTCAGTGCCGGTGCACTGGCCATCCTGGCTTACCTGTTGCCGTGAATAAATCCACTGCAACAATTAATTGTAACAGCGTGTACCCATACAAGAATAAAAATCAATCTTATGAAAGGAAGTTATTCTTCCGGAGGGGAAGTATTGAAATTAGTAAGAATAAAATCGCAGATGAATGAAACGATTTTACCTGTGTGGGATCCCATTGCAGTTGTTGTTAATTTGAAGCCGCAAAGATTGTATAAAGGAAGACATCAGCCAAATCAATCCGGGACGAACGGTAACTGTTACCAGTAGCCCAGGTACATCAGGGAAAAAGTACCCGTACAGCCGGTGCCAGTTTTTCTGCCCAAAGCCTGTACTGTTCACCTGAAGGATGTAATCTGTCAATTGCAAGTAAAGAGGGATAAACAGCCGCCTGCCGGGAGTCGCCGGTGATGTCGATATAGTTTACCCGGTACTGCTGTGCAATATTTTTGTTGATCACATTGAAAGAATCAATTTGTGCGGCGATCAGTTCCCTGTTTCGGTTAGCCGCAAAAGGAGTAACACTATAATCAGGTATGGAAAGGACAAATACATGACTCTTTTTGTTTCCAGCTAATTCAATGGATCTTTCCAGCAAAGTTGTAAACTGTTGCTGGTATTCTACCTGTGTACGGCCCTGGAACTGGTTGTTAACACCAATCAGCAGGGTTACAATATCATATGCTGTTTTTGAAGGTGGGTTGTTATTGATGCTGGACAATAATGCACCTGTGGTCCATCCTGTTTGTGCAATGATCTCTGGCTGGTTGAACGGGACATTGAGGTTATTGAGCATTGCAACCGCCTGCACCGGGAAACGTTGGTTCATATCTACTGATTGTCCAATTGTATAGGAATCACCCAAGGCAAGGTAGGTTCTCTTTATCACGGTATCGTTATTGACCGTTGTATCCACGGGACTGGGCACGATGGGTGTAAAAGGGACCGGCTGGAAACCATTGTCCGGCTTTTTGCAGGCAATAAACACCAATAATAATAATATGGCAGAAATAATTTTTCCCATTCTATACTTATAAACGTATTTAACCGGCAGAAGGTTTAAAATAAAAATGGCCCCAAAAGGAGCCATTCGTATTGTCAAAACTTACTTATTTGTATAATACCTCGTAGTATTCATCAGCCATCCTGTTACTGTCAAACTGTACCTGCACATCCCTCATACCATTTTTTACAATATCCCTCCAGGTATGTTTGTCATCATAATACAACGGCAGAATTTGCTTCTCCAGTATTTCATATATCTGGTTCAGGTCATACTCATCCTGTTCCTGCACATGCACTTTTTCATATTCGATTGGCGGCACTACAAAACCATTGTTACCATTATTGATAAACTCGCAGATCCATCCATCATTGGTGCTAAAATTTACAGCGCCATTCATCGCCGCCGTCATACCACTGGTGCCGCTGGCTTCCCTTGGTACCCGGGGATTATTCAGCCATACATCCGCTGCCTGTTTTAATCGCTTGCTTAGTGCCAGTTCATAACCAATACATACAGCCACATTATCATACTGCTTGCTTAAATGCACCAGGTGATTGAAGTCATTAATGGCAGGATAATCCAGGGGGTAAGGTTTACCTGCCCAGATGATCTGTACCGGGTATTTAGTACTTGACAGCAGGGCTTCAAAGCGTTTATGGTCTCTCGTTAGTAGTTCAGCCCTTTTATATCCTGCAAAACGCCTGGCCCACACAATGGTAAATACATTGGGATCAAATAATTTACCGGTTTGGTCTGCTACCAGGTCCATCGCTCTTTTTTTCAAAAACCATTTACGGTCATCAAACCAGGTGTCATTTTTTTCATTCATGGCCTTGTACAATTGCTTATCGGCCCAATATGTCCAGTTTTGTGCATTGGTGATTGATTTTATCTGGCAAATATCCTCATACTTACCCCACATTTTCCTGCTTACATCTCCGTGCAATTTGGATACGCCGTTGGCAATTTTGGCAAAACGCAAAGCAGCCAGTGAATGATTGAACTGGTCATCAGTGATGCCGGTAAGCTTGCGAACCTCATCAAGGGGCATTCCGCAGAAATAACTCATTTTCTGGCACAGGAAAATGTCATGTTTCTCATTACCTGCCTCTTCGGGAGTATGTGTTGTAAATACCAGGCGCTTTCTTACATCTGCCAGGTTACCATATTTACGGTAGAGATAAAAAGCAGCGCTGATAGCATGGGCTTCATTCAGATGGTACAGCTCAGGATTAAAATTGATTTCATCCATCAGTTTGGCCCCGCCAACACCCAGTAAAATAAACTGGGCAATCTTTGTAGCAGTATTCCCATCATACAAACGGTGAGTGATCGTTTGTGATACATAATCATTCTCCGGCAGATCCGTGCTCAGTAAGAACATCGGTGCTGTTTTGAATGTGTCTGGATTGAGGTACCAAACCTTTACCCATATCGGTGTATCATGAATAGTAATCTGGAATTTGATGCCGGTATCTTCTAAAAAATTATAGATCTTCTCATTCCATTGCACCTGCAGGGTTTGATCTGCATTGCGGGCCTGGTCGTAATAACCATATTTCCACAAAATGCCGATACCTACCATGTTTTGTTTCAGTTCATACGCACTGCGCATATGACTGCCCGAGAGAAAACCCAAACCACCACTATAAATTTTAAGTGGCTGGTGTACGGCGAACTCCATAGAAAAATAAGCTACTTTTTTACTGTAATTCTCATTCACAGCATAGGGAACTTTGAAATTGGCAAAACTCATATAGCGCTAAAAATTAATGAGGGGCAATATTAGATTTTTTTTCAGGAAAAACGGTTTTTGGTGCAAAAAATTGTGTAATAAATACACAACTTACACCACTTGACAAATTGCAATCGTTTGAAAAAACATGAAAAGTTCCTGATAAATTAATATTTGGCAACTTTGCTGTTGTAAATAAAACCATCTGCCATTACGGATATAGTATACATTCCCGTTGAAATTTTGCCCAAATTGTCAATGACAAAATTATTGCTCCCGGCTATTCCATCAAATTGATCAACATGTACCTTTCTCCCTGCTGCATCATAAATAATGATACGGACAGCACAAGGCCTGATCAACTGGGCTAATAAGTTGATATGATCCGAAAATGGGTTTGGCAAAACCTGTACAAACTGAGTAACAGAAAATCTTGCTGTTGCGATTTTGCTATACGTGAAGCTTCCGTCATGCGCTGTTATTTTCAACCTGTAAAAGTTGGTGCCGTTAACTGGTGACAGATGAGTAAAAAGGTAAAGCTGCTGGTTACTGGCTGTTATTGAACCTGCATGGCTGAATTTAATCCCGTCTGTGCTGAATTCAATGACGTAAGCAAGGATATCGACTTGTTCGCCCACCTGCCAGTTCAGAACTACGTTGCCATTGTGAGTTGAGGCAGTGAAGCTGACAATTTCCACGGGTAAACCATAAAATAAAATTGTAACAGTTGCAGGTATACTTTGTTGCATAGCAGCATCCACTTCGCTGAATGTGAAGGATGTGGAAGCAATATTGTCGTTGGGGTCAATCGTAAGCAGTACGGGGTTATAATTGATGATCGTTTGTCCTTCAACAACCGCTATTGCATTATAATACAATACTGCATTTGCAGGAAGGGACTGTATAACAACTGTATTAATGCCACTCACGCCATCGTATATCCCGTCTTCCGCATCATTGCCAGTCATAACAGGAACAGGTATTCGTATATTGCCACCGGGGTTTACCCTTGCTTCAATTGTATCCCTGGCCACCGGCAATTGTTCAATACCAAAATTCAGGTTACTTATTGCTGCAGTACCTACATTTATATTTATCAGTTTCCCATTTACTATACCATCATTTCCTGGTAATACTGCTGTATGCTCGCCTGTATGCACCCATCCGGCTGGTAGTACAACGGGTGGTGCCGCCTCATTTTCTATTCCAGGAACCGTACTTAATAAAAGTGAATAATCCCCGGCAGCAACATTCAGCAGTTGGTAGCTGCCATTGTTTACTACAGGAGCTATTGCGGATACGTTACCACCCGCATTTACCAATGATACAAACAAGCCGCCTGCATTGGTGCCCCTGCCGTTAACTATATTATCTGTTAATCCGTTGGCATCATTCAGCACAGTGCCACCCAGGTTGGCTATGCAGGTGATCACTACTGGCGGAACCCTGTATTCAGCAGAAAGATCATAACAAGTGTTAGGTACATGTACACGTACCCGGTAGGCGCCTGTGTCGGCTATAGAATTATATACCAGTGAAAGCGATGGCCTCCTGCTTATGATCTGGCTTCCAGACCCGGTGCCAGAAATTTTTGTCCACTCAAATACAGAACCCGCAAATAAAGAATCCGTGAACAGCATAAAGTTCAATGGCAGGCTGCAGGCAGCCAGTACGCCAGGATTGCTGCGAATGACAGGAGGATAGGCCTTTACCACTGCCACAGTTCTGGTGGAAGAGTTAAGACATGCATCCACTATCCTTACAGTTACAGTAGCTTGTGCTGCCGCAAATGCAAAGGCTGCACTTGCCTGGGGTGCAGTGCTAAAGTTTCCCGGTGTAGTGCCGATTATCTGGTAACTGTAGGGCAACACTCCCTGTGAAGCTGTAACAATAACATTACTGCCTGTTCCGCAGGAAGGCAGGCTCTCAGCAGAAGTAACTACCGGTTGCTGGTAGCTAGCTATAGTAACCGTATCTGTATATACCAAAGGACAATCTGAAAAGCTGTATTCAACGATGTATCTGGCCGGTGGATAATTTGACAAAAGCGTTTGCCCATTGGGGTGGGTATTTAAATTGGTATTACTGGAGGTGGTAAAAATAAAGATTGGATTTCGGTTGATACCGAGTACAGTTACTGTTACCGTATTCCACGAAGGGCCATCATTGCTCCAGCTTGCAATAATATCGCCTTTGTTAATGCATTTATTCAGCACCCTGGTGTTCCTGAAAAAACCTGCATATCCCACAGGAACATTTGTTATTGATACCGTATCAGATCTGCCGCAGGAATCAGTCAGGACATAGGAGTAGGTTTGTGCAGGCAATGTGCTGTCAAATTGTATCCATTCACCTGTAACAGCTGTCACCGGGCAAGTAACGCAGCCATTTGCGAGGCTTGTATAATTTCTTGTACTTAATGGCAAAGCTCCAACCGCTACCGGCATGGCACCCAGGTACTGTTTGATGGTAAGTTGTCCATAGCTGCCAGCAGGAACAGCAATACGGTTGCTGATATAATTAACGT
The DNA here is from genome assembly GCA_029561305.1 of Bacteroidota bacterium. Classification (GTDB taxonomy): domain Bacteria; phylum Bacteroidota; class Bacteroidia; order Chitinophagales; family Chitinophagaceae; genus Ferruginibacter. The sequence continues at coordinate 8,577 of JAKQJG010000128.1, forward strand.
GGCAAAGACTGCTTTGCTCAGCTGGATTGAGTTGCCAGCCCCGCTGAAAAGTTGCAGGAACGGTGGTGTACTTTTTTCCACAAGAGTCAACCGCAGTAAATACATACACACCGGGGGGTAAAGTGAACACCCCATTTGTATTTGTGCCAGTGCCGTTATCCGGGGATACAGCATAGGTAACCGGTAACCGGAAAAAACCATCTGGCTCAAAACTCACCGTTGTATTATTGCAGTCTGCAGGTTCAGCGGCTGATTCGCTTATGGTAAACGAGAGGTCCTTGATATAATTTACTTCGTCGCCACAGGAATCCCTCATTGTCATACTTAATAACAAAGGGTTAGCATCTCTTGGGATACCAGGCAGATAAAAAGGGAAACTGTCAACTACAAATGTACCTGTAGAATCCGCCTGTCCGGCACCGTTAGTAAAAGAAACACCTGCACTAATTGTATAGGGTTGAAAAACAGAACCTGTGATGACCACATTGCTTATACGAAGTTCATTGCAGTTAAATGAAAACACGGGAGTAAAATCCCATTTGTTTTTAATATCCCTCGCATTGTATGTTACAAGCAGATCGCCACAACTGTCAATCACGTTAACTTTTATTTTATCCCTGGAAAAATCACTGTATGATGCCTTAAACCGCAATGGCAATGTTACACCGGCGTATACAACAGGATCCGGGCCCGGATTAAAATTAAAAACCGAAATACTGGCACCTTGAGGAAGTGGGGAGGACAAGTATATGCTGTCAAGGCTCATACTGTCGCAGCTTATTTTATTTACCACAACCCGGGAAATACGGTAAACAGGACTGTTTGTAAACTGGCTGGGAGTAAAGGTTGAAAAGTTTCCGCAGGCATCATATACCCTGATCCTTACCCTCCTTTCAGGAACATCAAGCTTTGAATACAAAGTAAAACGGGCAGGCAGCACAGATCCCGATGCCCGTACAACCGAAGCACCGCTGCTGCTGATATTGATCACTTCAAACCTTCCTCCAGGCAGCAGGGCAGGCGTTACCGTGAGTGCATCAAGCGAAAAACTATCACAATTAACCACGCTGATACTTGCACCGGTAATTGAAATAGAACCAGCACCACCAGTTACGGTTACCTCCCTCGTTTGTATATTTTGACAAGAGTCAGCAGCTTGTACCAGGTACGTTCCAGCGGGCAAGCCGGTAAAATCACCCGTAATATTGGTAACTCCCGTTTGTGCTGGCCCACTAAGGATTGTGTAAGTATAAGGAGGCCGTCCGTTGGTCATTATGCCGGCGATACTGCCATTTGCAAGGGTGCAGGTTGTAACCGGGGTTGTAACTGGCGCATAATCGTTGTTACCCGGCAGCACATAATTACCGTCCACTAAAATATTGCCGAATGTAAAAATCCCCCCGCTTCCATCTGTTACCCTAAGTGTGTATTGACCTGGAAACAGGGCGCTGAAAGTATCGGGCAATGCTAATGGAAAATGCGCCGGCCCTGGAGTATAATCTGGCGGATGGTTAGTAATGGACAATTGATAGGGGCCTCCGCTACCAACTGTACCGCTGACAAATATGCTTCCGTTGTTTACACATCTCGATTCTGCAACCGTAATTGTTTGTGCTGAACCAGCACTGCTTAACAGGACTAAAAAGGAGGTAAGTAAAATAAAAATCTTCATTCAGTTGCCTTAAGTGTGCACTAATATATTTCTATTTCAACAAACGGCACGTATTACTATAAAGACATTATCGCAGTTACCTCTATTTCTATCAGCAACTCATCATCAATGAGCCTTGCCACTTCCACCATGGTTGCCGCAGGTTTTATCGTTGCAAAAAATTCTCCATGGGCTTTACCAACTTCTTCCCAACCCGCAATATTGGTTACGTACATCCGGGTTCTTACCACATCATTAAGTGATGCACCGAAATGCAGTAAAGCTTTTTCAATCTTAGTAAAAATAAATTTCGTTTGCTGGTACACATCCCCCCTGCCTACGAGTATATCGCCATCCATGGCAGTGGTGCCTGCTACTTCTATTAAATTGCCCACTTTAACGGCCCTGGAGTAGCCCACTATATCTTCCCAGGGAGAACCTGAGCCTACCTGCTGTCTCATATTGATATTTTTCTACAATGTACAGCTTTGTGTTTTTAAAAAGTTAGCCATAAATTAGTCTAGCCTAATTTTAATTTTAGATAATGTGAATTATTAATTACTTTTATCCTTGATTTGAAACCACTATGTTTTATCGTACAACATGAGCAAACCGTTGCATAATGATCAATCGCTGAGTGAGGTACACCAGAGTATCGATACCACCATTAACCAGAAAACCGGCTGGCGCAGGATATTGAGCTTTCTTGGCCCTGCCTATTTAATCAGTGTGGGTTATATGGACCCCGGGAACTGGGCAACCGACCTGCAGGGTGGCAGCAAATTTGGCTACAGTCTTATTTGGGTTTTATTGATGAGCAACCTGATGGCCTTGCTATTGCAGGGCCTCGCCGCCAGGCTGGGTATTGTAAGAGGCAGGGACCTTGCACAAGCTAACAGGGAAACCTACCCCAAAAGAATAAATTACGCTTTATATGGTCTTGCAGAAATTGCCATTGCTGCCACCGATCTGGCAGAAGTGCTGGGTATGGCGATCGGCATTCAGCTATTAACCGGTCTGCCGCTGATATGGGGTGTAAGCATAACGGTGCTGGATACATTTTTACTGTTGTACCTGCAGAAACTGGGTATGAGAAAAATGGAGATCTTTATCATTGGTCTTGTAGCGGTTGTGAGTATTTCATTTTTGATCGAGATCATCCTCGCAAAACCAGATGCAGGTGAAATTGCCAGGGGCTTTATTCCCCATTTGGAAAATCCTGAAGCCCTCTATATTGCCATTGCCATCATCGGTGCCACTGTGATGCCACACAATCTTTACCTGCACTCGGCATTGGTGCAGACAAGAAAAATTGCACCAACAAAAGAAGGAATTAAAGAAGCGATCAAATTTAATTTGATCGACAGCGCCGTTGCACTCAACATAGCCTTTTTAGTAAATGCCGCCATTTTGATACTGGCAGCTACTGCTTTTTTTAATACCGGTAATTCAAATGTGGGCGAAATAAAAGAAGCACACCGGCTGCTGGCACCCCTGTTGGGCAGCAAACTGGCGCCCATACTTTTTGCCGTTGCATTGATTGCTGCAGGACAAAGCAGTACTATCACGGGTACCCTGGCCGGGCAAATAGTAATGGAAGGTTACCTGCAATTGCGGATCAATCCCTGGGCCAGGAGATTGCTGACCAGGTTGCTGGCCATTATTCCTGCATTGATTGTAATATTAATTTATGGAGAAGACAGGGTGGATGCCTTGCTGGTATTAAGCCAGGTCATATTAAGTCTGCAACTTGGGTTTGCTGTAATTCCTCTGATACATTTTGTAAGCGACAAACAAAAAATGGGTGATTTTGCCATCAAAACTTACACAAAAATTGCCGCATGGATCATTGCTGCCACCTTGGTTGCCTTAAACTTTAAAATGCTGCTGAATGAAGCAGTTGGTATTTACAATGCCGATAGCATGCTACCCAAAATACTAGTCGCTATCGGCGGATTACTTTTTATTGCGCTGTTGGTATACATCACCATACATCCCGCAGTTTCAAAAAGAAACAGAGAAGTGCCGATTGCGATCCATAGCGGCGACAATATTTTACAGGAAATACATGCACCTGCATTTAATCATATTGCTGTGGCGCTTGATTTTTCTGAGAATGATGAAAAGCTTATTTCGCATGCATTAGGCCAGGGTAATCCAGGCAGCAGGTACTATTTAATTCATGTGGTGGAAAGCGTTTCTGCAAGCCTGCTGGGTAAATACAGCAACGATTACGAAACACAAAAAGATGCTGAAAGACTTGACACCTATGTAAAGCAGTTAAAAGAAAAAGGGTTTGATGCCGAGGCTAAACTCGGGTTTAACAGGCGTTCACCCGAGATCGTTAGAATTGTAAAAGAAACCGGTGCGGAAATGCTGATATTGGGGGCTCACAGGCATACTGGCTTAAAGGATATTTTATATGGTGAAACCGTAAACAGTGTGCGTCATGAATTGCCTATACCAGTCCTGATAGTAAATGTATGACATCAACTTAGTTAGATAATAATAAAGGCAGCTCTACATAAAAGCTGGTTCCCTGTCCTTCTCTTGTTTCAAACCATATTCGTCCATGGCTTTGTTCTACGATACCTTTGCACATTGCGAGGCCCAACCCGGTGCCGGATGTTTTAGTTGTAAAATTGGGTGTAAATATTTTTGACTGCATGGCTTCGGGAATGCCGTTGCCATTATCTTTCACCGTAACCAGGACTTTATCATGTTCCACTTTCTCTGTTATATTTATATGCGGTATCCTGTCTTCCGGCACTGCCTGCATGGCATTTTGAATAAGATTGGTAAACAGGCGATTGATATGCGTTTTATCTGCATAGATCATTACTGCACCATTCTGTGGGTACCAGTTCAACTGCAGATTTTCTTCGGCACCATGCAAATGCGTTACTCCATCCAGTAATTCATTTAAATCAAATTTTTCACTGCGGGGATTACCAATATTTGCAAATTGTGAAAACTGTCCTGCGATCTGGCTAAGATGGTCTATCTGCTCCACCAATGTGCGGGCAACGCTTTTACTGAGATCCATTACGTTGGTTGCATTATTGTCTATCGCTTTTTGCAGGTACTGCAGGCTCAGCTTCATTGGCGTAAGCGGATTTTTTATTTCATGCGCCACCTGGCGGGCCATTTCACGCCACGCTCCTTCCCTTTCACTTTTTGCAAGGGCTGCAGCACTGTCATCCAGTTTTGCCACCATCTTGTTGTACTCCTCCACCAGCTCGCCGATCTCATCTTTTCGCTTCCATTTAATGGCTTCATTTATTTTCCCCAGGTTCACCTGCTTCATCCTGTTGCTGATAAAGGTGAACGAACGGGTGATGCGGTTGGTTATAAACAGTGCAACGATACCGGCAATTAAAAATATAAATGCATTCAGGTTGATGATGGCAACAAGAAAGTTGGAAATCTCCTGCCGCAGTTTTGTTTCAGAGGTAAAATAGGGAATATTCAGGTAAGCATACTGCTGCCCGTTAGCATCCAGCACCGGCACATAATTGCTGAGGTATTCCAGGCTGCCAATGGTTTCGTCTTTAAAAAACTGTATCTCTTTTAAATTATGAAGATGGTAATAAGCCTCCGGGTCCATGAGGTTGCTTACAATTCCTTTGTTGTAGGGTAATGGCAAAGACGAAACTTTGAGATTACCATCCAGGTCGTACATGTTAATGTCCACTGCATGCACTTCCGATATTTTTGAAATGGTCAGTTCAAGTTTGTCACGGTAAGCCAGGTCGTATAGTTTTATCACATCGTCAAACACTGCAATATCAGCCAGGGAATTCCTCACCTCATTTTGCATCACCTGTATGGTGCGGCTGAGTGTTTCCCTGTTATTATTGTAATACCTGTCGATAAAGAAAAGGATAGTGGCCACCCCCACGACTATAAATGACAACAAGCTCATAAAAATGATAGTGGTATGTACCTGGTTGCGGATACTCATTTGCCAGTATTGCCTTATACTACCCCATCTCAAGCGGGAACGTATAAACGAATTGAGTAACCAGAAAAACCCTGTTACAAAAAGAAATGCACAAAAAAGATAAGAGAACAATGTAATGGACTCAATAATAAAGCTGTCTTTTTTCGCAATGATCACCACTTTGTCTGCTGCTGCTTTATACCACAATTCATCATAGTCGTCTTTTTCCCGCTGCTCATATTCCTCTTTTGGCACCTGGCTGGTTTGCAGGTGAGATGGAAACGCATAATCATTGTGACTGGTTACCATCTGCAGTTTATTATATACAGCAAATGAGTATATCGGTGAATTTTCAATGGAGGCATTATACCCTTTCAAAAAAAGTTCAGGGTACAGTGCGTCTGTCTTGTATTTTTTGGGTGTAGCAAGTATAAAAAGGGAACCCAGTGGTTTGCCCGTACTGTCCGAAATATCTTTCCTGCTGATGTAATTGAATTTATCATACGACACATCGTAGTAGTAAAGATCAGGCACAGCTGTGGCCTTACCCTGCGTACGTAAAATGGAATTGAGTGTGGTAAACGTGCTCGAATCCTGGTTGTACAATGCCCTTTCGTTTTCATCAAATGAATAGATCCGGGTGTCGTATTTGTTAAGGTATCCAGTAAAATTCCTGTTTAGCAAACTGTCTTTTATCAGTTTGTTTGACCGCTCGTTATTAAGCCTGGTAAACAAAGGAGCGATCGCTTCACTCCTGAAATCGGTCAATACGGTGTTCATCAGCCTTTCACTTGCAGGGTCTGCTTTTGATGACAGCACATCGGCATAATGTTTTCTTCTTTCGATCTCTTTTTTATTATTCTCCACCATGATGATGATGGAAATGGATATGGAGAAAAAGAACAACCAGAAAATAAGGCTGGAGGAAACAATTTTGGAGGCGAAAAAATACAGCCTCCGGGTATTTAACAGCAGTAAATAAATCAACAGCCAAATAAGTACGTTCAGTTCGAATATCACTCCCGGGTGACTGATACGAAAGGAAAGAAAAGCCAGGCCAACGATAGTAACGATCAGTATCAGCGACATGATGCTTTTGGGAAACAAAGGCTGCAGCAGGTAAACAACGATCTGTGATAAAAGAAAAAAACCGATTGCGAGGCATCCCAGGACCAGGAACCCCACAACAGTATAAATATTGAGGGTAAAGAAATTGACCACATCGAATGATATCTGTGAATCGGCCACCATGGAGCGTATTATATTACCACAGCCAAACGCTGCTCCCAGTAAAATCAAAATGCCAATAAAAACCACCCCAAATTTTGCCGGGGTAGTTGTCACTTTTACTGCGATACCTTTTTCCTGCATAAAGTGCCGTACAAACAAAACGATCCATAAGAAAAAAATGGCGTTGATCAGCAAATCACCGAGTGAGCGGAATACGGCAGTGGCGGCATAAATTTTAGGGTCGAACAATTCGTACTGCCGCAGGTTTACCGGAACAGGAAAGAAATAACTTGCCAGCCTTACTAACAATAAGGCAGACACGAGAAACAGAACACCCTTATAAAAACTCTGTTGAACAAAATTTCCAGCTACTACCTGTATAAACATCAGCAGCATAATAAGTGCCGTTAATCTGAACATGGCAGCCACAATATTATTTCCTTGCACGCCGGCAGCAGACTTCTGCGTCAGTGAAAAAAGAAAAGTTCCATCTTTGGACCTGACATTGTTTTCATTTTCAACCTCTGATAATAGAAAATCATTTTCAAGACCGTCGTCCGTAACATAAGAATTGACGAGGTATTCATTGGTGATGGAGTAATTCCACTTTACAGGTATCAGCTCAATTACTGTTAAATTGCCTTCCTGTACTTTTCGCCATACATACCACCCATTTCCGAGTTGCTGAAAACCCGTCCTTTTATCCTGCGTCAGCACATTTCCATCAGGCTGCACCACCTGTGTGTTCCAAAAAAGTAACCGGTAAAGCCCGATATCATCCTTGTCATATACGAAAATGAAATACTTTTTTTCAACGAATTGCTTTAGCAGTTTTTCATCATATTCTTTTACCGCAAGTCTTTGCAGAAGCTTTTTATCCGCAATAAGTGTATCGAAATCATTTTCCTGCTTTTGAATATAGGACGACATTTTTCGCTGCACTGCACCCGCAGAAGAATTGGCAGCCCAATAATTATCAATGATAAATGAAATAGTAACCAGCCACGCTGCACCCAGCAACAGGTAGATGTTTTTTTTCAATATCTTATTAAATGAGCTCCCTTTATCCAATACCTGGTAATTTACTGCTTATGATTGATGTTTTATCCCATTCCAGATGCTGTCCATTTCCCCGAGGGTCATTTCCTGTAGTGGCTTTCCTTTAGCCAATGCTGCAGTTTCCATCTTTGTAAAACGCTCTATGAATTTTTTATTTGTCTTCTCCAGCGCATTCTCCGCATCCACCTGCAAAAATCTTGCAAAGTTTATCAGGGAAAAAAACAAGTCGCCTAATTCTTCTTCCATATGTGCCATATCACCGGATTCAATGGCTTCTTTCAATTCCCGCTGCTCCTCTTCCACTTTCTCCCATACCTGGTCTTTGTTTTCCCACTCAAACCCAACCTGCTTTGCCTTCTCCTGCAGGCGCATGGCCTTTACCGTTGCTGGTAATGATTTTGGCACCCCACTCAAAACTGATTTTTTCCCCTCTTTCATTTTCAACTTTTCCCAATTGCGTTTTACATCTTCTTCATCATTTACCTGTACAAGCCCGGAACCCGACGCGGGGGCATATATGTGGGGGTGGCGGAAAATAAGCTTTTCACAAACGCCGTTGATAACATCATCCAGCGTAAACTGCTGCTGCTCTGTGCCAATTTTTGAATAAAAAACGATGTGCAGTAAAATATCACCCAATTCTTCTTTGATCGATTTCCAGTCATGTTCGGTAATGGCATCTGCCAGCTCGTATGTTTCCTCAATGGTAAGCTGGCGAAGGGTATCAATCGTCTGCTTTTTATCCCAGGGGCATTTTTCCCTAAGATCATCCATTATTTTTACCAGCCTGTTAAAAGGCATTTCCTCTGTATGCATGCATATCTTTTTTATTGTACAAAAGTAACTGCTGCATTGTATAACAGCAATTTGGTTAAAAATAGTTAAAAAAGCGGTCAGCTAAACTTTTGCTATATCTTGTGCAGGAGAAATAACACTAAAATGATTTCTTTAATTTTACTTTCTTGAAAACAAAGAAAATGAATACATACATTGCTGTTACTGCATTACTTGTTACTTCCTGTTTACAAAAAACAAACGCCCAGTATTATCATAAAGATATTATCAGCGTGTACCAGGCCAATGCAGAAAACAGGCTCTATGCGGAGCAGAATGTAAGAAGCGTTATTGTTCACAGTTTTGAACCTGATGGCGTAGAGAGCAAGGATTTTGTATGCAGGAAAAAAGTAAGCAAAAATTTCCGGACAGTTGAAACATTTACCAGTTCACCAGGTACAGTCAGTTCGGTATTGATTTCAGAATTTAACGAAAAAAATCAACTGGTAAGATCGTCTGACAGTTCCGAAATTACTGCTGCCACCAGTTTATACGAATATGATCAATTGGGAAGAATCCTGCGTATTACTGCATACAACCATTCCAGCGACGATGACTTTACCACTTCATTAAAAGAAGTGCATGAGTACAGCTATAACCAAAAGGATCAGCCCCTGAAAATGCTGCGTATAAAAAACGACAGAGATACCATGCTGGTGGAGTTTTTAACAGATTCTAATGGCAATGTATCCGATGAAATTGAAAGGATACCCGGCGGCAGGCACTGTTATTATTATTATAATGAAAACAAACAACTCACTGATATTGTCCGGTATAACGTTATGAGCAAATCAATGAAACCGGATTTTGTTTTTGGATACAATGAAAAAGGGCAGGTAGTGCAAATGGTAACCGTGGAAGAAGGAGTTAACAACCCCTATTACAACGAAAAAGAAATGGCCAACTATTATACCTGGCGCTACTATTATAATGATGAAGGCCTGCGTATTATTGAAAAATGTTTTTCAAGAGGTGCCAAATTGATTGGGTATGTAGAGTATGAATACGAATAAAAAAAGGGTACCAGCAATGGCACCCTCTCAGTAATCAAAACATTACTGGCTGCCTGCCGGCAGTCAAGGTTTACCAAAAAGACTTTTATACAATTCGTTTTTGCAATATCGGTACAAAATGCCGCCTGTTAAAGCCAGCATGCCAATAAAACAGCCCCCTATAAAACCAATGATCATCAGTAAAATGATGGGCTGCTTTTTCACGTCGAACGGTGCGGTGGGTTTATCCAGCATGGCAATGATCGGTGTCACTTTTTGCAGACGCCATACCGCTTCATCCCTGTTATTGATGTACATATCCCGCTGGCGGAGTACCCTTTCTTTTTCTGAAGCAACATTTACTTTGGGTATGGAATATTCCAATAATTCAGCCGGGGTAAACATCGTGCGTTGCTGCATGGCAATCGCCTTCCTGTCCTCAGAATTGATCATCTTTTGAAGCGAATCAATTTTATCGAGCGTGAAATTATAATCGTCCAGTGCTTTTTGTCTTTTCAATTCCACATAAAATTTCGACAGCTTATCAGCAATAACATTGGAGATCGGTGTAATATAACTTTCGTTGGTGCCGGTATAATACAATTCAAGCACTCCGTTCTTATTCATCTTTGCAGTAATATCCGCTTTTATTATTTCAGAAGCTTTTGTCGCCAGCGCCAAACTGTCTTTTGGAACAGTGGTACCGCTGCTGTAAAAAGGCCTATGCTCGTTGATGTCATTAATGATAAGTTCACCAATGGTTTTATTTTCAAACGCTGACAGCCTGGTTGTTACAACCGACTCCCTGATGCGGCGGCTCTGTGCCAGTTCAATGATATTGATCGTTGCCTCGCTGCTGAAGGATTTTGGCGCATCATTTAAACCCAGTATGCCCTGGAGCATATTGTTTGAAATGGTATTATCACTAGGTGACAACAAAGGAAATAAAGTTGCTTTGGAAGTATAAGTGGTGCGTTTGCCATTGGCATATACAAAAGCCAATACGGCAAACAAAGCGCCTGCTGCCAGTATAATTATCTTGTACCGCTTTAGTTTGTGTAATACTGATATTAATAATTCTTGTGAATTCACAACGGGTATTTTATTTTCTTAAGAGTAAATAAGTGATCACTAAGGGTATAGCTGCTGTCATTCCCTGCGTAATTGCATTGCCAATCTCTTTTCCTTCCGGTCTTTCAGGAACGGTTATTACACAACCCTCTTCCACCTTTGGATAAAAATGCATAAAAAAGAAATTCTTTGTGCGTTTGCTCTTGCCATTTGCATAGGTAACAAAGATCCTTTTACGCCATGGCCTCAGGCTGTAGCCTCCTGCTTTGTCAATATAATAGCTGAGGCTGGAATGGTCTTTATCATAAGCGATCTTCAATGGCGATTGTACCTTACCCTGAACAGTTATGAACGGGTTTATTTCCGGAATATATATCACATCATTGTCCTGCAGGATGATATCGTATTGTGAACCTTTCTCTTTCATGGCTCTTTCCAGGTCGATGCTAACAGGCTGTTCCAGGTTGTTCAGCAATGCATTATCATCACCACCGATTATTCTTCCGGCGGAATCTTTTTTTGGCTTTGCTAAAAATTTTTCTCTCAGGTAATCACCCTTTCGCCTGTACAGCATGGCGCCATTGAGGTTGGCATTGTCTAAAATACCACCGGCCCTTTCTAAGTAGGAAGAAAGCCTTTCGTATTTATCCAGCCTTGGATAAGCACCCTGGTATTTCACCAGTCCAACAATCTGTATATTTTCCTGTAAGGAGAAACTGGGATTTTTTCTTACATGTATTTGATCGTAGGGACGAAGGATAATTTTTCCTGCAACTGAATCCAGCTCTAATGTGGAATTGATGTTATAAGACCTTACAATGGTACGGGTGGGTTTTAATCCTTGTTTTGCACTATCCATATCTACAATACTGGCAATTTCAAGGCGCCCAAATTCTGCCGAAGGTTTTAATCCCCCGGACAAATAGATAAGATCCTGTAAAGTCATTCCACCATATTTTTTAACTTTTCCTTCTTTGCGTACTTCGCCATCGATAAATACAAATTGCTGTTCGCCAAATTCGCTGGTGCTGAACAATTGTATCATATCATTTGGCTGAAGCGGCACATTATTTACACTGTGTACATTTTCTTCACTGTAGTCGGTAAGGTTTACTTCCAGCTTATCAGACTTTATATTGGTGGAATCACCGGCGCCCCGAAAAATATAAGCCCTGGGCAGATAAGTACTGTTGGTGATACCACCAGCCCGGTTAATGATATCAAATAACCTGTCGCCTTTCCTCATTTCATAGATGCCCGGGTAGGCAACAGCGCCACTTACTTCAATTTTATTAACGATACCAGACTTAACAATATCTGCTTTTACTATATCCCCGTCCATCAGTTCAAAATCCAGGTCTTTCAATTTTACAATGGCGGTGGCATTTACATCATGTATTACCTGTCTTTCGTTTTCAGAACGCACCACTTTTATGGCAGAAGAATAAGCATCAGAGGTAAAACCCCCGGAGTATTGCATCAATGCTTTCATTCCTTCGCTTGTTTTAAGCTGGTAGTACATGGGTCTTTTAAACTGACCGGTAGCCAGTACTTTCTTTTGTGCAAAGCTCACAACGATAAAATCATTGTTTTGCAGGTACACCCTTCTGCCCACATCACCGTTGTGCAAATATTTATATACATCCAGCACTTCCACCACTTTACCATTGCGCTTTACCAAAATCTCCCGCAGGTTACCATATTCAGTAACGCCACCGGCTAGCCCAATAGCATTATAGGCATTAGAGAATGCTGATAACAATTTAGGTCCCGGGTTCATCACTTCACCCACTACATTAATGTTAATGGTTCGTGGCTGTCCCAGTGTTATCTGTATATTGGTGCCGGGTGGTACTGCTGTATTGAATCTTGCTGTAATGATCTGTTGCGCATTCTCAAAGGTTAATCCCTGCACAGTAATTTTTCCAAGGCCTGATGGAAAAATAGCACCATCCCTTGCAACGATGTAATCTTCCTGGTATTCGCCACCGCCCCATAGGGAAACAATGATATGGTCTCCCACACCAATGGGATAATCAGGTGGTGGAATGGACAGTTCAGAAATATCATTCATGGCACTGTTCTGAAAAATATTGGCACCATAGGTATCATCCGCCCTGTAATATGCCCGCTTCAAATTATCGCCCTGTGTACTGTCTTTGTCTAATTTCTTATTTTCAAGCCTTCTTCTTATCTCGGGATTGTCTTTTGTGCGGTCGCCACCGGGTGTATTTTGCTTTTGATTATTGTCTTTAAAGAAAGTTTCGAAACCACTTTTGGTCATCATCGCAGGATTCAGATTTCCCGGAGCCAATGGGCTCATCCCCTGCGTAGGTGGCTGTGCGGTGGCTGTATTCACCAATACGATCAACAGGCAAAGCAGTAGTTTATAATGATTCAAAAGGATCTTCTGGACGGTCTTCATTCTTCCTTGGTATTGGTAAATAGTTTATAAAGCGCTAGCAGTTTTCTTTAGAGGTTGAGGATCAAACGAAAATGCAGTAACCAGCAAGCCAGTTAGTCCAGTTTCGGGTAAACACAACAGGTGTTATGTTCTAAAACGAAGAATTGGAAATTTTATTTTGGAGAGTTTCCGTTTTTTGGAAGAAAGGTTGGATAAAGCAGGCTATGGCCGGATTCAAACCCGCCATTTTCGAATCATTAAGAACCAGGGAAGAAATCAAAGGATTGATTATCAACTATATTATTTCAGGTCATTCAGTGTTGACAAGTATTCACTCCATATCTCATTTACTACCTCCGCAGCCGGTTTTATTTCATTAATTATCGCACTCACCTGCCCTATCTCCAGTTCACCTTCTTCCAGGTCGCCTTCAAACATGCCCTTTTTGGCTCGGGCCCGGCCAAGCAGTTGCTGTAGTTCCTCAAGGCTGGCGCAATTATTTTCTGCCAGCTGTACTTTGTCAAAAAATGCATTCTTTATTAAACGGACCGGGGTTAGTTTTTTCAAGGACAGCTGTGTATCACCCTCCTTGGCTTTTACTACAGCTTCCTTAAAGTTGATATGGGACGAAGCTTCTGGAGTGGCTACAAAGCGGCTGCCAACCTGCACGCCTGCTGCGCCCAACACCATGGCTGCCAGCATTTGCCTGCCCGTGGCAATACCACCTGCCGCAATAACCGGAATGCTAACTGCATTACAAACAGCCGGTATTAACACCAGGGTGGTGGTTTCCTCTCTACCATTATGACCACCTGCTTCAAAGCCTTCGGCTACCACGGCATCGCAACCTGCTTCCTGTGCCTTAAGGGCAAACTTGCTGCTGCTAACCACGTGTACTACAATAATGCCCTGCTCTTTCAGTTTACCGGTCCAGGTTTTGGGATTGCCCGCCGACGTAAAAACGATGGGCACTTTTTCGTCTATGATGATTTGAATATGTTTGTCGATATCAGGATATAAGAGCGGCAGGTTTACAGCGAAAGGCTTGTCCGTTGCTGCTTTGCATTTTTGAATATGCTCTTTTAAAACTTCAGGATACATGCTGCCGGCACCAATAATACCGAGGCCACCCGCATTACTAACGGCACTGGCTAACCGCCAGCCACTTGCCCATATCATACCTGCCTGGATGATGGGGTATTGGATGTTGAAGAGGGAAGTGATTTTATTGTTGAAAGGCCCCATAGATAAATGGCTGAATGGTTATAATGTTGAATTGTTGGTTTGCCAAATTGATTCAAAACTAATAAATCAAATACACAACTTGGTCAATGATGAAATTTGTATGAGTTTGTGAAGCAGCACCAAATTTTCTGACTGTAAAACAACAATTAAACAATGCATCAATGTATCATCTAACCCAGGTCAATATCCGTATCATCCCCAATGTTCAGCGATCTTGTTTCGCCTTTGATGCCGGTATCACTGCCAATGAGGGATTCATCCAGCACCACATCATATAATTTGGAGAAAGATCCAACAATAGATTCTTTTATGATGGTATAATTAAGCACCGTATGTTCTCCAATAGAAACATTGGGTCCAATTACAGAGTTTTTTATATCGCAGCCTTCACCAATACTCACTGGTGGAATAATGATGGTATTCTCAAATTTTTCCTGTCCGAATATAGTACCCCCGAATTTCTTTAACATGGTGGCATTTGACTCCAGCAGCGTTTCTTTTCTGCCACAGTCGAACCAGTTCTGCACTTTGAAGTATTTGAATTTGGCACCCTGTTGAATCATACATTCCAGGGCATCCGTGAGCGTAAACTCCTCATTTGTTTTTTCACCCTGCTCAATAATTTTTTTGATGCAGGAAAAAAGAATACTGGTCTCCTTTATTTTGTATATCCCCACCAGTGCCAGGTTGCTTTTTGGAATCGCCGGCTTTTCCACCACCCTGGTAATATTGTGTTCGTCATCCACTTCTGCCACACCAAAATTGCGGGGGTCATCCACTTTTTTTACACCCAGCATAGAATGTGGTGCATCCAGTACCTCCCTCACATTGTATTCTGCAATGGTATCGCCCAGCACAATGATCAGTTCTTCATCCCGGTTAACGATCTGCTTTGTCAGATCAATGGCATAACCTGTACCATTCCTTTCATTTTGATAAACAAAATAATTGTTGTGGTGGGGATATTTGGCCTTCACATAATCCTGTATCTTATCACCCAGGTAGCCCACGATAAAAATAAAATCGGTGACACCTGCATCGTGTAACTGGTCAACAATGATGCTGAGGATGGTTTTTCCCGCCAATGGGATCAATGCCTTTGGCTGTGTATAGGTATGAGGGCGAAGCTTAGTGCCTGCACCCGCTACTGGAATGATTGCCTTCATGTTTTAATAATTACCAGGCTTTGACCCAATATTTTATTCACAATTGAAATGCTTCTTTTTTAAAAACGGACTGTGAAAGTAGGGGATTTTTGTGTAAATACTACATGGTTGAAAAGCTAAGAGATTAATTACAGGCGGGTTTTCAAGTTGACTTTTTTAAACAAATTAACTCCGTTACTTATTTTTAATACAACTGTTCATCAAAATTTTCACTTACTGACTCCATTTTTTTTCCGCCAAAAATTTATTTTTCCAGGCGACAATGGCAGCCATTATCATCATTACTATTAATAAAGAAAGTCCTTTTGATAAACTGGCCTTTTCTGAAATGATTCCAATAACAGACGGTCCTGCTAAAAAACCGATCAAACCGCCGGTTGTCACCATCGCAAAACCTTCCACTTTGCTTACACCGGGAATGTTGGCCGAAGCCCGGAATAATATGGGCACTATACCCGAACATCCAAAGCCGATAATAACATAGCCGGCAATAGCGAGTCCGACATATTCGGACAACACCACAATTAAAAATCCTGTAGCGGCAGTGAGGGACCCTGCAATTACTGTTTTTTTGTTTCCTAAAACAGACACAATACTGTCGCCATTGAGCCGGCCAATCGTCATAGCAATTGAAAAACCGGCATAACCTAAACTGATCAGCTCTTTTGGCGCCTTCATTACTTCCTTAAAATAAATAGCACTCCAGTCGGCCACACAACCCTCGGCCATAAACAACACCATACATATAAATGAGATGCTGAGAATGCTTAGGGAAGGCAATTTTAAACCCGAACCAGAATGTATGATCTCTTTATTGGCCAGTAAGTGATGCCTGTTACTGATATTAATAGCAACAATAATCGCAGACATGATCACAATTTGTAAGCCGGAAGGAACCGCAACTGTAAACATTAAAGCTGCAAAACCAGCGCTAACAAAACCACCAAGGCTATACAGGGCGTGACAGGAGCTCATTAGCAGGCGATCGTACTTTTGCTCCATTATATTTACAGTGGCATTTGATGATACCCCATTCAAAAAACTTACCAGCCCCAGGCAATACAAACTTACCCAGCACATAGGCCTGTTAACTGAATTGATAAGAGCGATCATAATGATACTTTGTATAATATAACCGGCCAGCATCCACTTGCCCACCGGAATTTTCCCAAACACTTTTGTTGATAGAAATACCCCGGTAATGGCACCTAAAGGTGATAACAATAAGGAAAGACCCAGGCTGCCATCCGTAAAATCAAGTCGTTGCTTTATACCCGGGATGGCCGCCACCCAGGTTCCAAACAGTAAACTGCTGCAGGCAAACAAAAAACCCACTGCTACTACGGGCTTTAATTTTACAAAAGAAGAAAAATTTTTAAGCAGCATACTGTGAAAATAGAAAATGCAACCCAAACAAGGTGATTAAAATAAACAACTGCGGAAAAAACTTTATAATAAAATCAAAAAATTATGTAACAGCCTGTTGGCAAGGCCTGATTAATTTTACAGCCCATGTTGAAAAACTCCAGAGAACAACTGCTAAATTTTATTAGCCATCACCAACTGAAAAAAGAAAACGGCATTATCTGCTTTGATGCACATGTACGCTTTTTTGAACCAGTAGCTGTTAATACATTTTCTGAGATCCAGATCATTTCGCTCCCATTTGAACATGCCCTGTACGTAATTAATTGCCCAGATTCGTTGCCACAGGGATGCGACGTATACAGCACTTCCAGGTTCAATTTTTCCAAAGAGGAGGATGAAGAGCTTATAATAACTGCCGGCGAAGGGCAGAAAATACTTACATTAAGCTTAAAAAAAACCTGACGTCTTCCGTGCCTTCTTTACATGTATATAAATAAGTAGGCCATTCCGTACATAAAAAATAAAAAAATCGTTTATTTTTCGGGTATGAAACTGTTTATCAAAAATATGGCTTGCGAAAGCTGTAAAGTGGTGGTGAGAGAAGAGCTGGAAAAGCTGGGCGTGGCACCCATCAAGGTGGACCTGGGCGAAGTGGATATAAAAGAAAAACTAACGCAGGCAGAACGAAAGGAGTTTAACAGCGCCATAAAAAAAGCCGGGCTTGAACTGGTTAATAGCAAAGAGGGCGTGCTGATTGACCAGATAAAGGCTGCCATCATCGATTACATTGAAAACAACAAAAATTTTAAGAACAACCTCTCAGACTACCTGAGCAAAAAATTAAATTACGAGTACAGTTATATCTCCAGTTATTTTTCTGCTATGCAGGCTAATACTATTGAGCAATTTGCTATCAATTTGAGAATTGAAAAAGTTAAAGAAAAGATTGTGCTGGAAGACCTTACACTTACCCAAATTGCCGATGAATTGAATTACAGCAGTGTAGCTCACCTGTCGAGCCAGTTTAAAAAAGTGACCGGCTTACCGGCCTCTCATTTTAAAAAATTGCGGGCGATACGGCGTAACACTATTCAGGCTTTGTAAAATACTGTTCTATCCACAGAAAAAATGGCTTGTCCACAACAACCATGTTGCTTTGCCCATGTTAGCTATATTTGCAGCCTCAAACCAACTACATGCAAAGGGACACCCTCGTTTTCGACATCATCAACAAAGAATTACAACGCCAGCGCCATGGGCTGGAATTAATTGCTTCTGAAAATTTTACTTCATTGCAGGTAATGCAGGCATGCGGCAGCGTAATGACCAATAAATATGCTGAGGGATACCCCGGCAGGCGCTACTATGCCGGTTGCGAAATCGTTGACCAGACTGAGCAACTGGCTATTGACAGGATCAAACAGGTGTTTAACTGTGGTTATGCCAATGTGCAGCCTCATAGTGGCGCACAGGCAAATGCAGCTGTTGCATTAGCTGTTTTAAAACCTGGCGACAGAATTTTAGGTCTTGATCTCAGCATGGGCGGCCACTTAACACACGGTTCGCCCGTTAATTATTCCGGCAAATTATACGAAGCCCATTTTTACGGCGTGGTAAAAGAAACAGGCATCGTGGACTACGAAATGCTGGAGCAAAAAGCAAGAGAGTTTAAACCCAGGCTGATTTTTTGCGGCGCCAGTGCGTATAGCCGTGACTGGGATTATGCAAGGATAAGAAAAGTGGCTGATGAAGTGGGTGCCTTTGTGCAGTGCGATATGGCACATCCTGCAGGACTGATCGCTAAAGGTTTATTAAGCTCTCCTTTTGAACATTGTCATTTTGTTACCAGCACAACGCACAAAACTTTGCGTGGACCAAGGGGCGGTATAATATTGATGAAAGCCGATTTTGACAATCCATTTGGGTTAAAAGACGTGAAAGGCAATACCAGGCCAATGAGCAACCTGCTGGATATGGCGGTGTTTCCGGGGATACAGGGCGGCCCGTTAGAGCATATCATTGCCGGCAAGGCCATTGCTTTTGGAGAAATTCTCACGGATGAATTTACCGTGTATGCCAAACAGGTAGTGAATAACGCACAGGCGATGGCAAAAGCGTTTGTTGACAAAGGCTATCACCTTATCAGCAGCGGTACCGACAATCATTTAATGCTGATTGATCTGCGGAATAAAAATATCAGTGGCAAAAAAGCAGAGCAGGCACTCGTGAAAGCGGAGATCACTTTGAATAAGAATATGGTGCCATTTGATGATAAAAGCGCTTTCGTTACTTCAGGTATAAGAATTGGAACACCGGCTATTACAACAAGGGGGCTAAAAGAAGAACATATGCAGTTCGTGGTAAATGCGGTTGACAATGTGCTGATGAATGCAGACGATGAAAATGTTATTAACAACGTACGGAAACAGGTGAATGAATTCATGGAACAGTTTCCGCTATACCCGGAGCTGGGATAATATATTTGTTTAAGGTTTAAAAGTTTAAGGTTTAAAGTTGCAACTACCTTAAACCACCTTAAACTTTAAACCTTCAACTTTAAAATTTCTTCACATGCTGCAAAGAATACAAACGATCTGGCTCTTACTGGCAGGTGTAGCCGCTTTTCTTACCCTCAAACTTCATTTTTACAGCGGCCTGATGACGGTGGAGGGTAATCCGGCGCCCGTTTATACGAAACTTACCGGTATGTCGAACCCATGGTGGTTACTTTTGTTGACAGTGGCCATTGGGTTAATTGCATTGATCGCAATTGGTTTGTATAAAAACAGGGTGGTACAGTTAAGGCTCTGTGTATTGGGTATTTTATTGGAAGCGCTGCTGATATTTTTGTACTATCAAACGATCACATCGAAATTTGTAGCGGGCCAGGGAGCGTATTCACTCACTTCGGTATTGCATGCCGGTATCATCCTGTTTTTTGTTCTGGCTGCAATAAACATCAATAAAGATGAAAAGCTGATAAAGGAAAGTGACCGCCTGCGGTAAACAGAAAAAGGATTCAAAAAAACGATTTTACTCTGTAAAAAAGGATGCCCTGCTTTTGGCGGGGCATTTTTATTCCTTTATTTTAAATTCGCCGGATCACAAAAACCGGCCTGTATGACTTTTCTTTTCCTTCTTCAGATCTTCCGGTTTGCCGGTAAATACAACATGACCACCAGCATCGCCTGCTTCCGGACCAAGGTCAATTACCCAGTCTGCGCTCTTGATAACATCAGTATTGTGCTCAATTACCAGAATAGTATGCCCCTGCTCTATTAATGCATTGAAAGAAGTCAATAATTTTTTTATATCATGAAAATGAAGCCCAGTAGTGGGTTCATCAAAGATGAAAAGAATTTGTCCGTTTGCCTTACCCTTACCGAGAAAAGAGGCCAGTTTCACCCTTTGTGCTTCTCCACCGGATAATGTATTGCTGGATTGCCCCAATTTTACATATCCAAGGCCAACATTACTTAATGGCTGTATCTTTCTTGCCACTTCAGGATCGCCTGCAAAAAAATCAATCGCCTCATCTACACTCATTTCCAATACATCATAAATGCTTTTCTCTTTGTAGGTAACTTCCAATACTTCCTCTTTGAATTTTTTTCCGCCGCAAACTTCACAGGTCAAATGCACATCTGCCAAAAACTGCATTTCCACTATTTGTTCACCCTCGCCACTGCAGGCATCACACCTTCCCCCTTCTACGTTAAAGGAAAAGTGCTTTGGCTGAAAGCCCCGTATCTTACTCAGCGGCTGCCTGCTAAACAGTTCCCTTATCTCATCATAGGCTTTTATGTAGGTAACGGGGTTGCTCCTCGAAGATTTGCCGATCGGGTTCTGGTCAACCATTTCAATTTGAGAAATAGCATCTATATCACCTGTTATGGCTTTGTGAATGCCAGCTTTATCAACGCCCTCCCCTTTTATTTTCTGTAAAGCCGGGTATAAAATTTGTTTTACCAGGGTTGTTTTGCCACTGCCACTTACACCACTCACCACGCAAAGCAGACCCAATGGGAATTCGACTGAAATATTTTTTAAGTTGTTTTGTCTTGCGCCCTCTACTTTAATACTTCGTTTCCATTTGCGCACATTTTTCGGCGGTTCTATTTTAAACACACCTGATAAGTATTTCCCAGTAAGACTTTTATCATTTGCAATCAGTTCATCATAATTACCGGCGGCCACCACTTCACCGCCCAGGTGGCTGGCCAGTGGCCCCATGTCAATAATATGATCTGCCTCCCTCATCATCATCTCATCATGCTCCACTACTACAACAGTGTTGCCCAAATCCCTCAATTCTTTCAATACTGCAATTAACCGCTCTGTATCGCGGCTGTGCAGGCCAATACTTGGCTCATCTAATATATATAATGAATTGGTGAGATTACTGCCAAGACTCCTGGTTAGCTGGATACGCTGGCTTTCTCCACCACTCAATGAATTGGCCAGCCGGTTGAGCGTAAGATATCCCAAGCCAACATCCATCAATGTTTTAATCCGGTGATTTACTTCCAGCAGGATCCTTTTCGCCACCTGCCCGTCGTAAGCGGTTAATTCAAGTTTGCTAAACCATGTTTGCAGATCTCTTACTGGCATATTGCACAACTCCCCGATATGCTTTTCTGCTACCTTAACATACAGTGCTTCTTTGCGAAGGCGGTAACCTTTGCAATCTGTACATTGTGTTCTGCCACGATACCGGCTTAGTAAAACCCGGTATTGTACTTTATATAAATTTTGTTCAACTTCTTTGAAGAAATCATTTATCCCTAATACATTACTACGTCCTTCCCATAATTGCTGCAGTTGTTCTTCTGTAAGGTCAATAATGGGCTTATGAATAGGAAAACCAAAACTCTTTGCTCCTTTTATAAACTGTTCCCGCCACCAGCCCAGCTTTTCACCCTTCCAGGGAGCCACCGCTTCTTCGTACAGGCTTAACTGTTTGTTGGGGATGATCAGGTCTGCATCCAGGCCGAGTATTTGAGAAAAACCTTCGCAGGTGGGGCAGGCGCCAAAAGGATTATTAAACGAAAATAAATTGGGAACAGGCTCCTCAAACTGTATCCCATCCATTTCAAACTTATTACTGAAATGAAGCATTTGTTTCCCGTTCACTTCAACCAGCATTTCACCTTCACCTTCATAAAAAGCGGTACCAACAGAATCTGAAATCCGGTGTATATCATCCTCATCAAACGCCTTTACAACAAGCCTGTCTACTAACAAAAACATTTTTTCAGGAAGAGACTTATCCGGCATCTCTAACAATTCTTCAATACGTGAAGGTTCTAAAGCCCCTCCTTTGGCCCCGTCCTGACGGGACGGGGAGGCCGTTCTTGAAAAACCCTTTTGCAGTAAAATATTAAGCTCTTCCTTCGTATTACGCTTTGCATGTTTTTTGAAAGGCACAACAATCAGAACCCTGTCACCTTCGTTTAATTCCTTAATTGCTTTCACCACATCTGCCACATCATCTTTTTTTACCTCTCTTCCTGTTACGGGTGAAATAGTTTTCCCCACCCGTGCATATAGTAAGCGTAAGTAGTCGTAAATCTCCGTCATACTGCCAACCGTGCTTCTTGGAGTACGGGTAATCACTTTTTGTTCTATAGCAATAGCAGGACACAAACCTTTGATATAATCCACATCCGGCTTATTCATTCGTTGCATGAACTGCCGTGCATATGCACTCAGGCTTTCTGCATAACGGCGTTGTCCTTCTGCAAAAAGAGTATCGATCGTGAGCGAAGATTTGCCAGAACCTGACACGCCTGTCACCACCACCAGCTTGTTTCGTGGTATCGTAACCGTTACATCCTTCAGGTTATGCACTCTTGCACCTTTTATCTGTATCCCGTCTGTTGCAGAAAGCGAAGATTTTGTAACAGTCTGTAATTTTTCCTTGGTTGCCATAGTTGTAAAGCTGCAAAAATATCTGATTAAAACGAGTAAAAATCGGAATTCCGAATAAGGGTAACGTAGATCTACGATATCCACATTCGTAGTTGTTCTTAAATGCCGAGTACTAACGCCCGATTTTGCATTTTGTACCAAAAAATCGTTAAAAAAAAGTGTGCTCAATACAATTTCACTCTACTTTAGCACTACCAATATCCGAAACACTTTGAAAAGCCGTTAGCACATCAAGCGCTTCTACAGCTTCCTCATTTTGTCTCTTCTATTGGCACTTATCCAAATCTATAACAAACCAAAAACCGCCTAATTATGAAGAGCCTGTCAAGCCTAACAGACCAACAATTGGTACACCAGTATGTAGAAGGAAACACCGAAGCATTGTCAACTTTAGTTTCCCGCTACAAAGACAAGATCTACACATCTATCTACCTGCTTGTTAAAGACAAGTACCTGGCAGAAGATCTTTTCCAGGACGTTTTCATCCGTATCATTGATACACTCAATGGTGGCCGCTACACGGAAGAAGGAAAATTTTTACCATGGGCATTAAGGATCGCACACAATATGTGTGTTGACCATTTCCGCAAGGTAAAACGCAGTCCAAGTATCAAAACCAGCGATGACCGCGACATTTTTGAAGTGCTGAACTTTAACGAGGCCAGCCCAGAGCAAAAAATGATGCAAAATCAAAGCCATGATCGTGTTCGTAAAATGATCGACATGCTTCCCGAAGACCAGCGTGAAGTGATCATCCTGCGTCACTATGCAGACCTGAGCTTTAAAGAAATTGCTGAACTCACCAAGTGCAGCATCAACACCGCTTTGGGCAGAATGCGCTATGGGCTGATCAACATGCGTAAAATGATGGTTGAAAAACAAATTGCATTATAACTTAAAAAAAATATCAACAACAGATAAACTTTACATAAAAGATACACTGTAACCCCTCAATAACACTAAACCCTCCAGATTGTTGGAGGGTTTATTTTTTGTAATCAACCCTTCTGCGTTATATGATATTATTTTGCCTCTGCAACGGTATACAACTGATTAACCATTTGTACAGGAATGATCTGATGGTTTAAACAACTTAAAGAAATTTTAGATGCATTTGATACTTTGTATATGCATCAACTATATATCAATTTTTTTGGCTAGTAAAATAAAGAATGAGACTTTATCCTTTTGTAGTATGTATAACGCTGGTCAATATTTTTTTCCCTTCTGTTAAAGGCCAGGTAGCCGGGCAAAGGAATATTCAATACACTTCTGCACCCTCCTCCCTGCAATCCAGCGTAATGGTAAAAGGATTTGGCCAATCTTATATACAAACGGGTTGTGAATATATAAACGGGGGTAATGATGACGGGAACTCATTCATTACAAAATATGACAGTTTGAACAACCCGGTGGTTTCAATTAAAGTAAGCCGCTATTTAATAAGGGGTATATGTGAGGATGCCAATAACAATCTTTATACTATAGGTATTGACGCTGGTACCACCTCCAAGGTATCCATGTTAAAGATAAGTTCCACTGGCAGTATCGTTTGGAAGAAAACGATACCACAAACCGACAATTCAAATACTTTTATACCGGATTACTATCCTTACGATTTTTACAAAGCCGTTCTTTTATCCAATGGAAACATCCTTTTTAATTGCTTTGCAACTAACAGCAGGTCATTGATCATATTATCTCCTGACGGAACATTCATCAGATCTGCCGACCTGCCCGTTATTATTGGCGACATTGAGCAAGGCTTTAATAACACCATTACTGCGGCCTACTTTGACAGGGTTGGCTTTTTTGGAGATAATGTGACAGTGTCTGGTGTTATTCAGTTTGATTATAATCTAAGGATCATAAGAAACAAAAAAATCACTACGCCTTCTTCTTTTTTCATTTATGGCGTTAGTAGTGATAAAAATGGTTTCTATTATTTCAACGGAGTGGATTCTTCAGCCAATCCGTCGGCTACAGCAGGTGGCATCATTATAAAATTAGATTCACAATTAAGTACCGCACCTGGCAATACCATTGCTTTTGTTGGCACCAGCAAAAAGAATTGTGGTCAAACCAACGATGGACGTTTTTTCAAAATAGCCGTGAGTGATCATTCAGTCACGGTAATGGAAAACCTGTTCTTTATTTCACTGCAGAATTCAATTATCTATAATAACAACAGCTATGTATCTGTTCCTGTATTGAATTTTGATACTGCACTGAATATGCAATGGAGTAAAAATATGTTCATCCGGCAAGACAGCTTAAACCCTGTCTTTATGGTGTCAGATGATATTGTTAAAGTAAAGGATAATATCATCTTTTCCATCAGGACGAATTTGAACAGTGCATTTCTATATTACCTGGATACTGCTGGCAACACCGGAAACTGCTACCATTCCAATGCGGACTTTGCGGTGAGGAAATTGTCGAGTATCCTTACAGATACATCGTTCAACACACCGGTATCCTTTTATGTACCGGCGCCAACCTCCAATCTTGCCAATACCATAACAGCAGACCCGGCTATTATCACCCTTGAATGTGTGCCGCCCTTAAAACCCATCAGTAATTTTGTAACTGATTACAGCAATCCAAATAATGACACTTCAACCATTTGCCTGAACACCGCAATCAGATTTATTGACAGTTCAAAAAATGATCCTGCTGTTTTCAGATGGATCTTTCCTCTGGAGGCCGATCTGTCAAATGCAGACAGCAGCTGCTTTCCAAACATTAGCAACGTGTTCTTTACATATGAAGGAATTTTCCCGGTGCAATTAATTGCCTGCAATAATTTTGGATGTGATACGGTCACTAAATATATCAACACCCGTTTACAGGCAACGCCACCTAATCTCGGCAATGACACAACGATTTGCCCCGGCGACAGTATTGCGTTAATATATATCAACCAGCCCAACAGCAACCATGAATTTACCGGCAGCAATGGATTCTTATCCTCACAGGATACCATTTATATAACAGAAAGCGGCACATACACTTGTACTGTTATTTCTGACTGTGGCGTATTGTCGGATGACATTACGGTAACTGTTTTGCAAGCACCCATGGCTGCATTTACAACCAATATACTTTGTGACGCTCTCAGTATATCCTTTACAAACAATTCCGAAACTAACGGTAATACTAACCCTGTTTACAACTGGGATTTTTTCACTGCTTCAAATGTATTGCTTGGCAGCAGCGCTGATGAAAACCCGGTATTCACCTTCCCTTCTTTTGACAGTTTTCGGGTACAGCTATCTGTAAGCAGCAGGGTTGGTTGTGCAGTAAGTGACTCTTTTTCCTCCTTTCTCTATGTAAAGGCGAAGCCTGTAGCAGCATTTACTGCAACCACTGATTGCGGCAATTTTGAAGTAATTTTTAATGATAACAGTATAGTAGCAGCCGATACACTTCAATCCTGGCTTTGGGATTTTGGTAATGGGCAGGGTTCCGCTGAAAGCAACCCGGTCTTTACTTTTTCAACTTATGGGCCGGCTCCGGTAACACTAACTACCACCAGTAGCCGCGGCTGCAGTGATACTGTAACACAAACTGTAGTAATAAAAGAAAAGCCTGTAGTAATACTCAATCAAACCTCTAATGTATGTGCGAACAATCCATTTTATATTATTGCAACTGCCGGTATAGCGGATACAGCAATCAGCAACCTGCTTTGGTGGATAAACGACATACCTCAAGGTGAAAACAATGACTCACTGCAACTGATAAAACCTGCTGGAAATTATACCGTAAAAAACCTGGTAGTTTCCAGCGAGGGTTGTGCCAGCGATACCGCAATAAAAAATATTGTTGTAGAGGAACAACCGCAGGTAACTGCCCAGGTTGGCAACGGATGCGCAGGCACTCCCGTTAATTTTTCAGCACAAGTATTAAATGGTTCTGTCGCAACCCATCAATGGTATTTTGGAGATGGAGACAGCAGCACTGTTTTGTCAGGAACACATATGTATGTATTGCCTGGAAATTTTATAGTACGCTATATTGCAACCGGCGCCAATGGATGCAGCAGTACTGTTGATAGTGTGATCCTGTTTATTGAAAGTATTCCGGAGGCCGCATTTTCATTGAATACTACCTGTGCTGGTAAACCGCTTGAATTTTCTGCATTGGCAAGCAGTAATGCTGTTGGTAACATCACAAACTATAACTGGATCTTCGACGGGACTCAAACTGCAAATGGCATTAACGTTTCGTTTCCACCGGTTGCTCCTGGTAGTTACAATGCAACATTAACTGCAAGCACTGCAAACGGATGTTCGGCAGAAAAGACAGAATTGATTGATGTACGCAATGCCGCCATAAGCGCCGGCAATGATGCGGCTGTTACTGCCAATACACCGTACACTTTACAAGGCAATGGTGCGGTAAGTTATCAATGGCAACCAGCCGGTCTTTTAGACAATGCATTAACTGCAAAGCCCGTTGCTACTATTAAAAACGATCAGTTGTTTATACTGGAAGCAACAGATGTGAACGGGTGCAAGGGTTACGACAGCGTATTTATAAAAGTTATTGGAAACATTTTTATACCCAGTGCCTTTAATCCATCAGGCATAATTAACCAGGTATGGCGTATTAAAGATCTTGCTGATTACGGCAAAGTAAAACTTGCGGTGTACAACCGTTATGGCCAGGTGGTTTTTGAAGGCAGTGCCGCCAATAACTATAGCTGGGATGGAACGTATAAAAACAAACCACAACCGCCCGGTGTTTATGTATACGTCGTGCAGATAAATGATGGCAGGCGGGTGAAAGATTATAAAGGAACGGTCACATTGATCCGCTGATAGTCCGTAAAATTATTTCTTTTGAAAAGCTTCCAATCCACACTGCAGCCATTCTGCAAACTCTTCCGGATCAGGTGTATAGTATTTTGTTTTTGTGAGAGCTATTTCATCAGCATTGATGATGGCATATTGCGGTTGCGAAGTAGCGCCAAAATTAGCCGTTTGAAAAGTTGCCCACTTGTCTCCCACGGTAATGATATTTTTATCGGTAGTATCTTTCCCATTGATGATCTTAAACACCGTTTGTTCGGTTGAAGGCAATTTGGTTCTTTCATCAACATACAGGCTCAGTACTATAAATTTTGTACGCATAATACTGTCCACACCTTTATCTGTCCATACTTTTTCTTCCATTCTTCTGCAGTTCACACAGGCCCACCCGGTAAAATCTATTAGTAAAGGTTTATTTTCTGCCTTTGCCAAAGCCAACGCTTTTTCATAATCATTGTGCAAAGGCTTGATGCCTTCTGTTATCAGTACATGCTCTTTATAAACGGTATAATTTAAAGGAGGGGCAAAACCACTAAACAATCCCAGCTTTGACCAGCGGCTGTTTAAAACACCGGGTATTAAGTACAAGGCGATGGCGCCAAATAAAATGATGGTAGTGATCCTGGCAAATGAAAATTTCTTTACAGGGCTACTGTGGCTCATCTTTAACCAACCCATTAAATAAAACACAATACACAGGCTGATAATGATCCAGGCTGCCACAAATATTTCTCTTTTTAAGAAGCCCCATTGTTCCACATTGTCTGCATTAGCCAAAAACTTGACTGCCAGTGCCAGCTCCACAAAACCAAGCACCACTTTTACATCCGTCATCCAGCCACCGCTTTTTGGCAAAGAATGCAGCCAGTTGGGGAACATGGCGAATAAGGCAAAGGGCAAACCCAATGCCACACCAAAACCGGCAGCGCCTACTGTAAGTGGCCAGGGACCCTGGTCTGCTACATTGGCCAGCAAGGTACCCAGCAATGGACCCGTACAGGAAAATGAAACAATGCATAAAGTGGCGGCCATAAAAAAGATGCCGCTAAGATTACTCAATCCTGATTTGGAATCAGCGCTATTGGCAAAAGATGAAGGCAACACTATTTCAAACAAACCAAAGAAGGACAATGCAAAAAACACGAATACTGCAAAGAAGATCAGGTTGAGCCATACATTGGTGGAAATATTATTGAAGATCTCCGGGCTGATGGCCTTGCTTGCCACATGAAAAGGAATGGTGATGGCAACATAAATAAAGAAAATGGAAAGGCCGTAAAAAACCGCATTGCTGATGGCCTGTTTTTTTGTAGTTGATTTTTTGGTAAAGAAGGTAACCGTAACCGGTATCAACGGAAACACACATGGCGTAAGCAGGGCGATCAATCCGCCCAATAAACCCAACAGGAAAATGGAGATCAAACTCTTATTGGCTGTACCATCATCACCGCAATTGCTCACCGGGCTTTTGATATCAATCGAAGCTATTTTTATTTTACCCCCAGATGCCACACCTCCCTCCAGCTCTGCACTAAAGGTCAAAGGAATGTCCTGCAAAAACTCGTCCCCCTTATTATAATTAACCGATAATTTACCCAGTAATTGTGCAGGCACTTTGTCCCTGAATTGTATGACTGCCTTCCATTCCGCACCTCCCTCAGTTACCAGTAATTCCTTTTCAAAGATTACTGAATTTATTTTTTTTGTTTCGCCTGTGGCTGTAAAACTATCTATAATAATGCTGCTGTCAACGAAGGCTAACTCTGCAGAAGGTGAACCACCAAAATCCTGCGATGGTGCATACAATTGGGTACCTGCCACTCCGGGAGTACTGAAAGTGACTTCATATTTATTTTCCGCTATTTTTTTGGATGCAACTTGCCAGGTAAAGGCAGATCGAGCTGAAGGATCCTGTGCAAAAGAAACCAGCGATGCAAAAAGGAAGCTGAGTAAAAATATGAATTTCATTAAGCGAAGTTAAACATGAGTCTTATTTGGTAAGGCAATGCTTCTTAAAAATGACCATGTATTTTATAAAGCAAGTTGAACCGGAAATGCCTGGCTGTTTTTTTCGAAATTTTATCATCCAATGTTATCGCCACACAAAAAAACGGGTTTAAAAACCCGTTTTCTTTATTGCCCGTCTCATTTAATTCAATGCGACAGTAAAGTCAACTTTTTTTGCGGGCAGACATTTCTTGTCATCGCAGGTTTGATATTCCACACTTCCTACAAGATTAGTTTTTACGTTTGCCTTCAATTTGACTACCTGCACAAAATCAACTTTACTGGAATATTGATTGGCTGAAATTTTAAGCTTTTCATCTTTAAATAACTGCATTTTACCCACTTCTTTTACCGGGCCATTCAGCGTAACCAAGGGGTTTTTACTGAACAAAATCTCAGTAGGGATATTGATGGCATCCTCTGGCTGGTTTTGAGAATACAAATGCCAGCTCGGAAGTATGTTAGCAGTTAAATGCACTTCATAGGTCTTGTCAGCAATTTTTTTTGCTGAATAACTCCACTGAACCGGATTAACTGTTTGTGCAGCGGCTGTTCCAAAAGAAAAAGCCAATAACAAAGTGTAAAAAATTGATTTCATTCGTTTATTTTTTTTCCAATGGCAAATTTACAAATACAACGCCGGGTATGCTGTAACATTGGTTACATCTTCACCATTTAACATTAGTTTAGCTGAAACAGGTGACAGAAAACTTTTTTCCCATCTTCGTTGCCCAGCAAACTGCTGGTGGCCCTTTCGGGGTGAGGCATCATACCAAAAACATTTCTTTCCTTATTGCAGATGCCGGCAATATTGTGAATGGCACCGTTAGGATTGCCAGCGGCGGTAATATGTCCATTTTCATCGCAATAGCGGTAAATGATCTGCCGGTGCAATTCCAGCTCTTCCAAAATTTTTGGATCAGCAAAATAACGGCCTTCTCCATGTGCAACCGGTACTTTGAGAGGGCTGCCACCTTCTGCTGCACCTTCTTTTATGAAAACATTTTTACAGGCGAATTGTTGCTTTTCATTGCGCAATAAAATACCCGGCAATAAGCCACTTTCGCACAGGATCTGGAAGCCATTGCAAACGCCTAATACTTTTCCACCCTTATTGGCAAATTCAATTACACTTTGCATCATGGGGCTAAATTTGGCAATGGCACCACAACGCAGGTAATCGCCAAAACTAAAACCACCAGGCAACACGATGCAATCATCGGTGGTAAACATGCTAATGTCTTTGTCTTTATGCCAAAGCTCAACTACTTCCTGCCCAAGGTCGTTGCGGAGGGATTCAATCATATCCCTGTCGCAGTTGCTGCCGGGAAAAACTACTACGCCAAATTTCATAATAATGGACTCGTCCAACCTTACGCCAAGGGGCAGAGAGGACTTTGGAGAGTTAATATTTAAAAGTTATAAATGATTGTAAGAGCAACTGCAAATTTTGTTTAGTATCCTGGCGTGAAAAGACAGGTATTCCTAACTTTTTCAAGGCCACCATGTGTAGAACTGAACAGCCATGCAGGCAACAAAAATACGACTACGGCATCACTTTTTTATGAAGTTATGCAATCCAAATTGCAGGGCGATTACAAAACCCGCCATCAGCCAGTGCAATAGCTTTGGAAACCATTTTACCTCCGGGTAAAAAAATGTGGCTCCAGTTGCGGCCGATAGGGGGATAGCGCACAGGATCCAGTATTCAAAACTATGACTTGCGTTGATAAATGGAATGCAAACCGCTACAATGAAATACAGGAACACCAGGCTCCAGCTTTTGCGGCTTTGCACCAATTGCCGGAAATAGTTTTTCCGGATAAAATAAAAGCCAACCAGCGACGTAAACAGGACAATGATAATGGCACCTACAGCCCACACACTGTCATAAAATTGAGGCAGTGTAACAGACACTCCGGGCCATTTATAGTTCTTTAACCTGTCTGTTAAAAATACAAAACTTAATAAAAAATACCAGGGTGTTAAAATTCCCAGCAACGAAACAAGCCATTCTGCCAGCCTGAAAGGCCGAATGATCAACAGGCCGAATATCATTAATGCCGCAAAAGCAATGGAAGGGAAATAAAAAAATGTAGCAATACCAATGACTATCCCGGTATTAAAGAGTGACCCATTGGCATTTTTTACATTGCTGAGTGAGCTCATCTTTGACCAAACCCATATCATCAGCGAACCTACAATCAGTGGCGCTGAAAGCAAATTCCACTCTTTAAACAAGGACGTGATGAGCAGGTAACTCATCGCAATAAGATAGTTGGGTTTGGGCATTAATTTTTGCCCGTTTGCCAGTTGATTAAAGGTTATAGCCTGCGTAAACAGCAATAAAAAAGCGATGCTGGCATATACGGCAGGTAAGGGACCAGCTACTTTATCTAATTGTTGCAATAATAATTTGTAAAGAAAACCATCAGAGGATTGGGGCAAAGGTTTTACAGGAAATAAAAACATGGGCAGCTTCAGCACCAGGCCATACAATAGCAGTAAAAATGTATTGATGGGGTTATTGGCTTTAAAAGTGCCTGTCACGAATGGTTATGATTTTGATTGCTGCAAAAATGAGTAATAAATACTGTGCGGCAAAAACTGTTTGGCTAGAGCCAGAAAATACACAGATACTTACCAGCTACAGATCGCTCAGATTAACAGAAGAAAGTTTGCTATTCAGCGGTACCGATGTACTTGAGATGTTTATTTATTAAATCTATGTCAATCTGTGTGATGTTTGGCAGTACATTAACTGTGACTATATCAAAAATCTATTTTGGCAAAACAAATCTGGCCCCGGTAAGTACAGGGAACAATTAGCTGCCTGGCCCCCACCTGCTTGGCAAATTTTGGCATAAACTCAAATCCCTTTTCATAGGTGCGGAGCGTTGGGTTACGCTTTACCTTGCCATCTGGAGTCACAATATTATCCGAAAGCAACTTATCACGCTTTGTAATATCATTAAAGAGAAAATGTATTTCACCGGAAGTATTAAAAAGATTGAAGGAAAGATAATTGTCATTTTCATCGGACACCTGTTGTTTATGAATGATATTTGTCCATTCGGGAATACCCGTTTTGGAAACACTTAAAATAAGTATGTTATCATTGTAATAACGGATATTAGGATTACCAAAACTGTTAAATGGACGATACATACCGAAGTAGGAAGGCCTGTACATGTAATAATCATAGGGGGAGAAAAATGGTGAGCCGTAGAGATAATCAAAGCGGTTGAAATTATTCATACCTGACGACTGGCTTGTTTGGTCTTCGGCTGTAATAATGAAACTGCCATCCCTTTTCAATACTACATTTCTTAAAAAAAAGTCATCAAAGGCAGATTTGTTCCGGCCAGTTGCCCTGGCTACAGCCCTTAGTTCGTCGTTAAACGCCGTAAACACACTGGCGTAACTACTGTCCCCCGCTGCATCATAAATGTAGTTATACAACCCTTCAATATTACCGCTCCGTTCTGTGTAATACAGCGTGCTAACAATATATTTTTTATTCAGATTGTCAATCTTCACCATCACCTCGTCTGCAAAAGCGCTGTCGAAGGGCACTCTTTTTATTTTTAATGTATCTTCTCCGGGTGGCTTAATGAACAATGAAATCTTTGATCCGGCATCCCTGTGATTGGCCCGTTCCACATCACTAAATACAAAGTTGCCGTCATTATCGGCAAAGAAATCGCCAAAGCTATTTCTGCGGTCTTCATAGGGAATACTAAAGCGGCTCTGTTGGCGCAGCTGAAGATCTTTATCAAATAACTTTACTAAAAAGTTGGCTTGTTCATCTTTTCGCTGCATTTTAAATACCACAATGCTTTTCTTGTCATCGCTGTAAATAGAAGAATAAATTTTGTTATCCCCAACCGAGCCGATACTGGTGGTATCTAACTCAATTGCCTCATTTATTTTTTCCCCCTTTGCATCCACTTTTTGGGCCATACAATACAAAATTCCCTTTTTTTGATACTGGTAAATAAGCCATATATGTTCATTGTAAGCAATACAATCAACATTTAAGGTTTTAGAAGGCAGAAAATCCAGCTCTTGCTGCTTCACCAGCCGCATGCTGTCGTTAAAAAAATTCAGGGCATATTTCCAGCGTACATCCTTAAAAATAACGGTATTGCCATTCATTTTGCCAAGGATATCAAAGTTCATCGTCTGGATGTCATCCCGGTATGGCTCAGAAAAAGTTATCTGCTGTGCTCTTACGCCTATTGTGCATGAAAACAAAAGAAATATAGTTACAATCCTATTAATCATATTCTGTATTGTTTTAATCCTGATAAATGCAAGTTATTATTATCTGTACGAAAGTTATGCCAGCAGTGATACATAAAATGCAAATATTTTACTGCCGGCTTCAGGCACTATATTTTACAATCAATTTCGTTTCTTGTTCAACTTTCAGGCGCTGCACAATGTTAATATGGATGCAGCCCTGTTGCTTTTTACATGAAACAACCATTATTTTTTAAAAACTGTTTACAAATGCTGTAATCATAAACCCATAACTTACAGCAGGCTATCAATATTATGCAAACAATTTTAATTACCGGGGGAACTGGCCTTGTAGGCAAAGTCCTTACGCAGCGCTTACTTAAAAAAGGTTTTCGGGTTATCGTTCTTACAAGGAAAATACCTGTTACAGGGGCAACTGAGGGTTTGCAATATGCTTTGTGGAATGTGAAAGAAAAAAAGATTGACCTGGCAGCTGTTCAAAAGGCAGATCATATTATTCACCTTGCAGGTGCCGGCGTGGTTGACAAAAGATGGAGTGCTTCTTACAAAAAAGAAATACAAGAAAGCCGAACACAAAGCAGTGCGTTAATTGTTGACACGCTGAAAGAACATAACAACAAAGTACAAACAATTGTCAGTTCCTCCGCTATTGGATGGTATGGAGCCGATACTGCCGCTTCCCAGGAAACAGGTTTTACAGAAACATCCCCTGCCGACGGTCTGTTTTTAGGAGAAACATGCCGTCTTTGGGAAGAAAAGGTGGATGCTGCAACATTCATTGGTAAAAGAGTAGTAAAACTCAGAACAGGGATCGTATTGAGCAAGGATGGCGGCGCTTTAACAGAATTTAAAAAACCATTAAAAGCCGGACTGGCTGCCATTCTTGGCAACGGTAAGCAAATGGTAAGCTGGATACATATCGACGACCTCTGCAGGATGTATATTGAAGCAATACAAAATACGGATATGCAGGGTGCCTATAATGCAGTAGCTCCTAAACCAGTCACCAATAAAATTCTTACGCTTGGGCTGGCAAAGATTGTGAGAGGTAAATTTTTTATACCTGTGTATGTTCCTGCTTTTGTATTAAAAATAATGCTCGGAGAAAGCAGTATTGAAGTATTAAAAAGCTGCACCGTGAGTTGTGAAAAAATCAAAAAGGCCGGGTTTACTTTTTTATATCCAGACATTGAACCGGCATTGGTACAACTCTGCAGGGAATAACTACAAATCTGTTTTAATGATCCTGCTCCTGCTCCAAACATAAAATATTGCCAGGTATAATATCGCCAAACCAAAAATCAGCCAACTATACGTATGCGGCGCCACTGATGAATTCTTTGCCATATCTGTAACTACATTTTTGGGAAATGTAAGCAAAGCATCCGAAGCATTCATTGGGAGGTAGTCGCCCATGTTTCCAATATCAAAACCGTTTTGCACCTTCAGATAAAAAGACAATCCTTCCAAAAGAGCAGAAATAAAATTTTCAAAAAACATATAAACAAAATACAACCCAATGGCAAATCCGGTTTTCCTAATCAGTACGCCAAACAGCAGGGCTACCATATTATAAGTAAGCGACTTTAGAAAGAAATAACCCACTGCCTCAATATTCTCAAAAGAAAAAGATGTACCGGATGCAAAACCAAAGACCAGCCCCGTTAAAAAAACCAATAAGGTGGATGCCAACGCCGCTATGACTACCAACGCCAGTTTTACATTAAAGAATTCGCTTCGGCTCCATCCATCCAGAATATTTTGCCTGTGTGTGCGGAAGTTAAATTCATTTGTAATTAAAAGTATGAGCAAGAGACCCGGCAATAGCAGCAAAAAACCGGAAACATAACTGGTTGTTTGCCATGTATGGGCAAAGTCGTAAAATTTGATCGATGATATCAAACCCGGCGTAGGGTCGCTTTTATCAATCACATTTGTTTTAAAAACATATACGGCATAGTTAGCCCCCACAACACCCAATGCAAAAAACAGGCTGAGTACAATAAATGCAGAATAGTTTTTTATTTTAAGCCATTCTATTTTGAGTAATTCGGTCATCAGGTTAGTTTGTAAGTTCAAAAAATTTGGATTCAAGGCTTTTCTTTTTCACCTGCAGGCCGTTCAACACCACACCGTGTTCAAAAAAACTGCGGTTGATCTGCTCAAGATCAGCGGTACCCAGTGGATAAAACAATTTCAGGATATTTTCTTCCGCTTTTAGGTTGGTGTAACCACTTAATGTTTTGGCCACCTGTTGCAGTTTATTCATATCGGCAGCGCTGATTTCTACTATGTCTTCATTTGCCAAAATATCATTTACATGGCCTGCTGCGATCAATTCCCCTTTTTTTAGTATTGCCACATGCGTACATACTTTTTCCACTTCATCCAGCAGGTGGCTTGCCATAATGATGGTTTTACCCTGCTGGTGCAGTTTTTTTATCAGTTCCCTTGTTTCAGCAATTCCCACCGGGTCAAGGCCATTGGTTGGTTCATCTAAAATAAGCACGTTGGGGTTGCCCAATAAACAGGAAGCAATAGCAAGCCGCTGTTTCATTCCCAGTGAGTAAGTACTGAACCGGCTGTCTTTTCTTTGGGTAAGATTTACAACCTCTATAACCCTGTCAATATCGTCACCACCTCTTTGTTTAATGGCAGCGGATATCCGGAGGTTTCGTACAGCAGACAAATAATGATAAAAATTAGGCGTTTCCAAGAAGGTACCCATCTGTCTTCTGTGGCTTTCATTGGGCTCTTCATTAAACAGTTTGTAAGAGCCTGCTGTGGGTTTTAAAATATCCGTAATTAAACCGAGTAAAGTCGTTTTTCCGCTGCCGTTAGGGCCAAGTATGCCAAAGACCGCTCCTTCGGGAACAGAAAAGCTTACACCTTTCAAAGCTTGTATCCTTCCATAATCTTTACGAAGGTTTTCAACTGTTAAGACTGCCATAATCTATTATCAAAATATTTGTAAAAAGGAAAGATAGCGGATTTTGTGTCAATGGTATTTCAAATTTTTTATAAGCGGCAGCATTCATAAACAGGCCTCATGCCATAAAGATGAGAATTCACCCAATGTAGCAAAGCCCTGTTCATTAAAATCCAGTTTGTGCAAATTCAGATTGTCAATATCCTGTTGTAATACTTTTCTTGAAACGGGATTCATGGTACCACCGTTAAAATTTTCACCAGCCCTGGCATTGGGATTATATTGAAACACCGCATCAACAATGGTACCCCTTGGATACATGATGCCCGGCACTCCCTTGCCTCTTATATCGAGGTTGTAAGGATGTATCAAGCCGATGGTATGTCCATATTCATGTGCCGCAGTAGTGGAATCCTGTAAAAGATTTTGCAGTAAAAAATAGCCTGTATTACAACCAATGGCATCTACAAAAGACACTTCCATTGGAGAGGTCTCTTCTATTCTAAAATAATTATTCCTTGGATTGGTGTTTTCGAATACTTCTATGGGTGCAAGGTTTTCCCTGTAAAAGCCTTCTATGTGAAACTGAACTTTGAAAGGGTGGTTTTTAATTCTGGTAAAAAATTCGCCCTCATTCCAGTGTTGCCGGATATCATTTGCTACCTGCCTGCTCAATGCTTCTGTAGCCGCATTACCATAAAAAAAGAAGGTGGAGTGAATCAGGAGAAGGTGCTGCTGTGGTATGAGTTCGGCGTGGCCCAAGTTAATTATATTGAGAATGAAGTTACTATTTATAAAATTGAACTTATTTGATTTAAATTGTATAAATTTCTCC
Organism: Bacteroidota bacterium; assembly: GCA_029561305.1. Taxonomy (GTDB): domain Bacteria; phylum Bacteroidota; class Bacteroidia; order Chitinophagales; family Chitinophagaceae; genus Ferruginibacter. Next base: position 46,325 of record JAKQJG010000128.1, read on the forward strand.
TGCAATGAAAAACTTACAAGTTGATGCCAATATCGCCAAAGCCAAAACGCTTAACACGGACTTTTACACTTCTGGAGAACATTTAGCAGCAGCCAAAGAAAAAATCTTTGCCCCTTCCTGGCAATTTATCGGCAGTAAGGAAATGATAAAGTTCAATGGTGACGTGGTGCCGGTTACATTACTGCAGGATTATATGAACGAACCGCTGTTGCTGACGAAAGATAAAGAGGGCGCCATTCATTGCCTGAGTAATGTGTGTACTCACCGGGGCAACCTGGTGGCCTACAAAGCCTGCAGTAAAGCCCATACCCTTCGTTGCAAATACCATGGCCGTTTGTTTGAGCTCTCTGGCAAATTTATTTCTATGCCGGAGTTTAAAGAAGTGATTAACTTCCCTTGTGAAGATGATAACCTTCCCTCACTGCCATTATTTGAATGGGGCAACTTGCTGTTTACTTCCCTGCAGTCAGCACAAAACAGCAATGTTTATTTCCAGGAAATGATGGAGCGGCTGAACTGGTTGCCCATACATGAATTTACGCACCGGCCCGACCTCAGTAAAACCTTTGAGATGGATGCCAACTGGGCTTTGTATTGTGAAAATTACCTGGAAGGCTTTCATATTCCATTTGTACATGCTTCGCTGAATGCAGCATTAAGTTTCGGTGACTATACCACAGAGTTATATCCCCGGAGTGTTTTACAAATAGGTGTTGGAAAAAATGAAGAAGATTGTTTTGAGCTACCCGAAAGTTCGGAAGACTATGGCACTAACGTAGCTGCGTATTACTATTGGGTGTATCCCAACATGATGTTCAATTTTTATCCATGGGGTTTATCGGTAAATATCGTAAACCCAGTAAGCGTAAATAAAACCCGGGTGGAGTTTATTGTTTTTATGTGGAAGGAAGATAAATATGATAAGGGTGCCGGAAGCGATCTTGACAAAGTGGAAGTGGAAGATGAAGAAATAGTGGAGAATGTACAGAAAGGTATTGTGAGCAGGTTTTATAAACACGGCCGCTATTCTGTTACAAGAGAAACAGGTACGCATCATTTTCATAGGATGATTGCGGATAGTATGAAGTAATTGAAAATGACATAATTGATAATTTACCTGATGCTGCAACCAACTCTTTCCCGTAAAATTGGCCTTTGGACAACCGTAAGTCTGGTGGCAGGCAGTATCATCGGCAGCAGTATTTTTATGAAGCCGGCGATAATGGCTGGTCAATTAGGCTCTCCGTTGCTGTTAGTAGGTGTGTGGATTGCCGCAGGCCTCATTTCTTTGATGGGTGCAGCGGTTAATGCAGAGATCGGCGCCATGCTTCCTGTTACAGGGGGACAATATGTTTTTTTTCAAAAAATGTACGGCAGCTTTTTTGCTTACCTCTATGGGTGGGCGGCGTTTGCCGTTATCAATACTGCGAGTATCGCTTCTATCGCTTTTATCTTTTCACAATATGCCGAAACATTTGTATCACTGCCGCGTTTTTCGCAGGGTGTTGAACAATCTATACATTGGTACATTCCTTTTATAGGCAAATTGTACCCGCTTGAAAATGCAGGTGTAAAAACACTTACCATCATTTTGATTGTTGTGCTTACCTGGGTAAACTGCCGCAGTGTAAAAGCAGGTGGAAGGGTGCAGGTACTCTTTTCTGCTGCTAAAATTATGGCGCTGGTACTAATGGTGTGTATGTTGTTTTTTTCGGGCAAAGGAGATGTTGCTCATTTTACTGAACCTTCTTCCACCATTCATTTAAGCGGCACAGCCCTGGTGGCAGGTATCATCGCAGCCATGAGCGGTGCTTTTGCAGCGTATGATGGATGGAACAATATTAGTTTTGTAGCCGGCGAGATAAAAGAACCTGGAAGAAATATTCCCAAAGGATTATTCATTGGACTTGTTACCTGTATTATCCTGTATGTAATTACTAACCTCGCTTACTTGTATATTTTACCTGTTGATACCATGGCCGGTTCTTCGCTGGTAGCAACAGATGCGCTTACACCTGTAGCCGGAAATGCAGGTGCTGGTTTAATTGCATTGCTGGTAATGGTTTCATCACTGGGCTGCACCAACGGCAATATACTGGCCTGTGCAAGGGTAAGTTTTGAAATGTCCAGGCAGGGTTGTTTTTTTGCTTCTACCGGTAAGGTACACCCGAAATACCAAACGCCGGCCAATGCATTGTGGCTTCACACATTAGTCAGCTGTCTTTTTGTAGTGAGCGGTTCATTCGACATGCTAACGGACCTTTTCATATTTGTTACATGGATATTTTATGGTTTTGGTGCATACGGAATTTTTATCCTCCGGAGAAAAATGCCCGCTGCAGAACGTCCTTATAAAGTGCATGGATATCCCTGGCTGCCGCTGGTATTTGTATTATTTACTGCCTTTTATTTTGTGATGACATTATACACCGATATCAGTAATTATGTTTCGGGAAAAACACAATTCATCAGTTCTGTATTTGGTCTTCTCCTGGTACTGGCCGGCGTACCTTTGTATTTTTATTTCAGGATGAAAAGAAAGGAAGCAGGAAACTCTTCTACGACTGCAGCATAAGCGCTTTTATTTCTTTTACCACTTCAAAATGTGCTGGCGTCATCTCGTCATGCCAGGCAATACCGATCTTTTTAAAATCGAAATGACGGAGTATGGTCCCGGTGTTTTTGAGTGTACCATCTGTATTGGTACCATACCCCAATACATACAATGAATCTGCCAGCTCCACAGCCAGTTCAATATCATGGGTACTAAAGATAACCGTATTGAGTTCGTGACTTTTATTGATGAGTGCCAGCGATTTCTTTACGTTTTGGATATTGCCGACATCCAAACCTGAGAAGGGCTCATCCAGCACCATATAATAACCAGAGCTTAATAACTGCTCAAGGATGGCAGTACGCTGGCGCTGTCCGCCAGATAATTCATTTGGATACTGGTTCTTCGCAGCCTCAAGCCCCCACTCTACCAGGTATTGCATGATCTTGTCATGCTTCTCCGATTCACTGCCCGCTGCATTACGTAGCGCAAACCTGAGTGCCTGGTAAATGGTTTTGTGCCTGAACAAAGTGTATCGCTGGTTAACAAAACCCACATCGCCTTCTGCTACTTCTTTCGCTGGCTGCTGACCGTTAGTAACAGCCTGGTTATAATCAGGAATCAATACGGTTCCGCTGGTTGGTTGTTCCAGCCCGGTAAGTGCCCTGAATAAGGTTGATTTGCCCCTGCCCGATCTTCCAACAAAGGCAATGGTTTGCCCCTGGGTAGTACCTGGCCTTATCACATTTTTTTCTTCTAAATTAATATCTGAAATAATTACTTTGCTTCCATAAGCAATGCTGAGATTGCTTACATGGAGTATGGTATCTTTTTGTTCGTATGCTGTTGCCATTGATCAGTAAGTTGAGTAGCGGAACAATCCTTTTCTTGTAGTTTGTAATACCCAATCAAGCGCCAGCCCAATAAGCAGGATGATGATCTGCAATGCCACAATGCGGCCATGATTGGCAAACTTATCACTGTTTTTGATGAGTACCCCCAGACCGCCAGCGGCTACGAGGATAGACTCTACCGTTACCAGCATCATCCAAATAATGGCGAGGTTCTGCCGCAGTACATCCAGCACATAATCAAGCCTGCCTTTTATCACCACCTCCCACAATATTTCCCAGCGGCTGCATTTAAGTGACCGGGCATGATCTATCTCTTCTTCAGGGATATCTTTTAAAACAGCCAGCAAAGAAGTAATAAAATACAAACTCATAAATACCACCAGCACCCATACCTGCATGTTTCTTGCACCACTTACTAATATGGATAGGTAAAAAGTAATACCTGTAAGCGGGAGATAGCGTAGCCGGCTTAAAAAAACCGCTACCGGCCTTAAAGCCGGCAGCGGTGATAAATAAACTACAATAAGTGAAATAACAAGTGAGATGGCAGCAGCCTGGAGGCAAAGTCCCAGCGAGCTTGCAATATGCACCACCAGACCTTCGGCGTACAAGGATTTTAAACCGCTCCATACCTGGGCCGGAGTCGGGAATAAATTTTTACTGCCAAAAGAAGAAAATATCCAGTAACCAATGACCAGCACTACCCACACCAGCATGATCATCATTCGCCGGCTTTTTGACACTTCTTCAAAAGGCCTGAATAATTTCTTTATCATTTTATGACTTTAAAAGATTAATGGCCACACGCCTGTTCTTTGACTTACCTGCCGGTGTTGCATTGTCGGCTACGGGTTCATCCTGCCCTTTTCCTTCCAGCTTTTGAAAACGGGTGGCAGGAATTCCTTTTTGTATAAAGAAATTCTTAACTGCTTCTGCCCTGGCCCTCGACAAGCCATAATTACCTTCCTGTGTACCAGAGTTATCAGTGTGACCAAACAATTCCAGTTTGGCATCTTCTGCCTGTATCAGCAGGTTATATATCTGGTCAAGCACATCTTTTCCTTCGGGGCGGAGTGTAGCCCTGCCTACATCAAAGTTGATCTGCCATTCACCCGAAGCCACCTGCTGTGTTGCCTTTTTCGTATAGTCAGATACGTCAGCCTTACCGGCATCAATATTTTCAACCGCTTTTAAAAAGGAAAGGTTTACTGCCTCTTCATAAGGGACGATCCTTTTTACGTTCTGATTAAAACCAGCGGGATTCAGATCTTTTAGATATTTTGACACCTGGTCGTACACCGCTTTGTAACGGTTGGTTCCATCTGTGATGCCGTAGTACTGGTTAGCATCGGCCAGGTTAAACACCCTTGTACCACCCATGTTATAGGAGATACCGTTCTTTTCTCCCTTCTGTCCTTTAAACATATTATACCAGTAATCCGCATCTTCCATATTGAAGGTTTTGGCAACATTCTCTGCCGCTTTTCTTTTCCAGCCTTCATACTGTTTCACCTGGTTGCTGGCGATATAAGAGGCTTTTAAAATATTGCTTACGGTGGCCTTGTTTTTATCTGCCCATTCTTTCAATACGATGATCGTGGTTGCCATCTGGTTGTTAAACTCCCTGGTTGAAGCGATATCGGTAAAACCAGACAGCGCATCAAACACCATTTTATCACCGGGCGTCCAGGTAGCACAGCCATCTACTTTTTTGTTGATGGTTTTACCAGTAAGTTTTCCGTCTTTTACTTCCTTTAATGGAATGGTCCATCCTTCTTTTTGTGATTTGATGAGTTCTTTCGAAGCTTCGATATAATCATCATTGGCAGACGCCAAAAAGTTAAGCGCCTCTGCATCATAGGTTGCAGGGTCGGGATTTACTTTAATGTTGTTGGCAAAAGCATAATTCACAGCAGTTACCCAGTCGCCATCACCAATCACGGTTGACACCAATGCGCCTTTCATGGATTGTGGATTCAGTTTCCAGCTTGGTGGCCCGATCAGTTTATCTTCGCCATAGCTAAGACCAACGGCGCCGACTACCTGCATATTGTATTTTCCTTTTCCGTATTTATCATCCAGCGATTGCTGAACAGAACTGATATAGAAAGGAACACCATCACCCATGATGATGATACCTGCCACACCATCTTTGGGATTGGCATTGCCTTTATCAAATTCATCCACAAATTTCATGTGTGAATTGCGGAGCTCTGAAAGCCAGTCCTGGCGGATGATCTCCAGGTTAACACCATTCTGTTCCATTAAAGAACCCTTGGTTGTTTTGGGACCACCGTTGGCAACAATAATTCCAGACTGCCCGTTCCAGGCATAGCCAGCCAATTTTACCAATGGTTTTGAAGCGGCTTCTGTAGAGGCATCTGCCGAAGGCAAAGGCAGTTCTTCAGAGGTAGTTACATTGTTTACATCTTTATCCGTTACTTCCAGCTTTTCTAATTGCTTGGATGCATCGGTACGAAGCCCGGGTGATAAATAGTAAACACCTGCTCCGATAGCACCTGCCACACCCAGTGTGATAAGTGCTTTAGAAAAAAAAGTAAGTTTTGACCAGCCCATAGTTTTATTGATTTATGATTATTAAGAGTTGAATATATCACCAAACCCACCGCTGTCCATTTTATCCTGGCCGGTAAGCTTGTAATTAGGGTTATTGTATTTCTGCGACTCAGGCAAAGCATAACTGTTGGTCTTTATCTGGTCGGCCAGTTTATCCAGTTTTGAATATAATTCATCACTGTCCATTGAATACTGGCTGGTAAGAGAATCCAGGTCAAGCAGGTTTTCTTTTGTAGTGGCAAGATCCATTGAAATGGTGTTGGTAACAACATCCAATGCATATTCCAGCTCCCAGCTTTTGGTAAACAGCATAGCACTTTTTGCCTGTTCGGTTGCTTCCCTGGCAGCCTGGGCAAAAGCGTATTCTTTTTTCAGCATATCAATACTTACATCAAAATCAGCGATCTTAATTTCCATAGCAGTGTCCACCATATTCAGCTTTCTGTCGAGCTTACCTATAACATGTGCCCTGCTGCCATACTTCCTTACTAAACCCGTGCTCTGGTTCAGCATATGGCTCACACGTTGTGCTTCGCTCAAGGTCTTCATCAGGCCCGTCTGCAATTCTACATATTCATCTGTTTCTTTTGCAGCAGCGCCCTTTGTTGCATCCAGTACGGTCATCTTGTTTTTAAACGACTCTGCCCTCGACTGCATTGTAACAACCGTATCCTGGTATTCTTTGGCTTCCTTTTCAGCTTTCAGCGATTCGCTTTCCATATTACTTTTGATCGCTTTTATTTTCGCCTTGGCTCTTTTGAAATTTTCCCTGTTGGCTACCATTTTTTGCTTCTGTTCTTCCAGTTCGCCAAACGGATCGTACTTGATCAGTAATTTGTGCAAGGCACGGGCAAGTTTTTTAAAAGCCTTGATGATCACCGGCAATAAAATAAAAAATCCTATCACCAGCACCGCCACAGAAATAGCACCCAGGGTTTTACCTATCCAGGTAAATACGATGGGTAAAATAAAACTGTAAAGCCCCCACGCAATGGTGCCCAGTAAAACCAATCCAACAATGCCGGCTATACCTTTTTCGCCTTTGCGCCAGTTTTGGGGGTTAAGCGAAATTTCCCCTTTTTCAAAATGCTTAAGTATAGGAAGTTCCAATACTTTTTGTGTTTCGTTTGACATTTTATTGAGGTTGTGTTATTTAATAAATTTCAGAATACCTTCTTTCACTGCCATCAGTCTTGACACGCTTATCTGTTTAGCGTTATCATTGGCCAGTAATTTTTCTCTTACAGTTGACTCCTGCGGACTGTATTTGGCATCTACCCCGGTTAGGTGTATCCGCTTTTGATTTATCTCAGCTTCCAGTGCCTGCAGCTGGTTACGCAACTGGTTCACCTGCTTTGTACCCTGCTCTATGTCTGCCATCAGTTTGTTCTTCTCTTCATTGCGCCTGCCATCGATCTCATTGATCTTTTGCTGGCCCTGCATGGTATACTGGCTATGCACTTCATTGATCTTACTGATATAAAACTCTGCATCATTCACCAGTTTGTGTGAACTGATACTGCTGTCCATTGATTTGGCCATCTGGAAAGCCATTGAATAAGTTTCTGACCCGGCATTTCCCACTGCACTGATGGCCCGGTAGAACTCATAAAAATCGTAACCAGGCATATTGATAGAGTCGATCCCTCTTTCGTAAACAGCCAGCACCTCAGTAAGTGCCGCCTGGTTTATAGGAGCTGCCTGGTGTAGAGAAGCATCGGGCATTGGCACAGTGTGGTTCACAGGAAAGGTATAGCCACCAGCTTGTACAGGCGGTGCCTTTTTTTCTTCTTCGTCCTCCGTTTTTACAAAGAGACTTTTCCAATTTTTCATTGCAGTAAGTAGAGTTTGTTTTTAGCTAAAGATAATTTACAGCTAAAGATAGTAATAAACCAATATCAAGGTAAAATTGCCCGAAAGTTGAGGGCAAAAACTTTATTAAGAGGCGTTGTGCTTACATCGCAGTAGTGGTATGAGGGCATAAAGATATAAAGAAAGTAAAATGGCCGCAGGAAATTTTACGAACGGTAATTCACCCAGTCTGACCGTCCTGGTCTGACTGGGTGTGTTGGAAACAGGAGATCATCTTTTCGAATACTTCAACTAAGTCAATCATCTTTTTCAAAAGATCCTAAAAAGTCTGTGTTAAAGCCTTTTTGTGTAAGACCACCAGACTGATAACCACAATACATGACGGCTAGTTCTTTATTACATAAAGTTCCATTTCTTTTTCCGATATAATCACAGTATGATGAATATACCCAATGCTCAGGCTGTTTCACTAAACCAGCTAGTACCGGATTTTGGTGTATATAATCAAAACAACGGAAGCAATAATCCTGTAAACTATAGCGATGCTTTACAACCCAATCAGATTCTGCAACATTTTTCGCTTTGGTTTTTTGCCGGAATAAAGAACCCGTTCGTTTATACCGCTTATTGAAAACCCTTGCATACCCACTAAGCAATTTCCGGACTCCATTTGTGAGTTTTTCGATTTCAAGACCACCCTGCTTCATTTTAGCACAACTTGCCTCGCCAGTGTACACCAGTAAGTGAAAGTGATTTGGCATCAGGCACCAAGCGATAATTTCAGTATTACTTTGAACCTGCGTTCTTAGCATACGGAGAAAAATCAGGTAATCTTCATCACAACTAAAAATTCCCTGGCGATTGTTTCCCTGGTTGTAAATGTGATAGATATTATTGGGAAGAAACTTCATTCGTTATCCAGTCAAACCATGACGGTTAGACTGAATTTGAAGATACGAACTTTAGCAGTATTTAGAATAGCGAAGAGCTTGCCCCGTCCCAGTCAGACCGGGACGGTCAGACTGGGACGGGAAGTCTGGGTGTTAGTTCCTCAATGGCTTTCCTGTTTTCAACACACTCTGTATCCTCTCCAATGATTTCTTTTCGCCACACAAAGAAAGAAAGGCTTCTCTTTCCAAATCCAATAAGTATTGCTCCGTTACAAGTGTTGGCTCGCTCAGATCACCTCCAGCCATTACGTAGGCTAGTTTTTTTGCAACGGTTACATCATGCTCCGTGGCGTAATTAGCAGTACGCATGCCATGAATGCCCGCCAGCATGGCACCCAATGCACTGCGGCCGAGTACTTTGATATCTTTTCTTTGAACAGGCATTACATACCCATCATCATACATTTCGATCACCGCCTGTTTTGCTTCACTGATCCTTCTTCCAATATTGATACTTACCTGGTCCCTTCCTTTTCTATAGATGCCTAACTCATACGCTTCATGAGCAGAAGTGGCAACTTTTGCTGTAGCGATGGTGAGGAAACGGTTTTGTAAAGTATTGGTATCCACTTCACCACTGTGCAGTTCGTCGCTGGCTCTTAATACAAATTCTTTTGTGCCGCCACCACCTGGAATAACGCCAATACCCACTTCCACCAAACCGGTATAGGTTTCAGCAGCAGCCACTACTTTATCTGCATGCAGACTTAACTCACATGCACCACCCAACGCTAATCCATGAGGGGCCACCACAACAGGGATGGAAGAATACCTTGCTCTCATCATGCTGTTCTGGAACATGCGGATGGCCATATCGATCTCATCATAATCCTGTTCTATGGCCAGCATGAATATCATACCTACATTGGCACCCGCAGAAAAATTCTGCCCTTCGTTGGCAATAACAAGCCCTTTGTATTTTTCTTCTGCCAGGGAAATGGAGCGTTGAATACCTTCCAGTACTTCTCCTCCTATGCTGCCCATTTTAGTGTACCATTCAAGGCCAAGCACATCATCCCCGAGATGATAAGTGCGGCAGGCACTGTTTTTCCAAACGGTTTGGTTATCGAAATTCTTCATTACAATAAAGGCATCGCCGCCTGGCAATGCTTTATAGATCTTGCTACTAACGTCGTAACATAGCCGCTTTCCATTCTCTACTTTATAAAACGATTTGTTGCCGGCAGCAGTCATTTCCTCTACCCACGCAGCCACTTTAAAACCGGCTGCTTTCATAGCTTCTGTTGTTTTTGCCACACCCAATACGTCCCAGCTTTCAAAAGCACCAATTTCCCAGCCAAAGCCGGCCATCATGGCATCATCCACACGGTATATTTCATCACTTATTTCAGGAATACGTTGACTGATATAGGAGAATAAATTGAAGTGAAATAACCTGTAGAACTCGCCTGCTTTATCAGTACCGGAACAGAGTGCTTTTAATCTTGTTTTCAGGTCTTCAATGGGTTTGGCTGCTTCCAGTGTTGCAAACTTTGGTTTTTGTCTTGGGCCGTATTCAAGTGTTTGTAAATTCAGCGTAAGAATTTCTTTTTCGCCGGCTGCAGTTTTTGTCTTTTTAAAGAAGCCTTGTTTTGTTTTATCGCCCAGCCAGTTATTAGCAACCATTTTATCCAACCATGCCGGAATAGCAAACATGGACTTCGCTTCATCATCAGGACAATTATCAGCAACACCCTTCGCTACTTTAACCAACGTATCAATACCCACTACATCTGCTGTGCGGAAAGTGGCAGATTTAGGGCGGCCAACAACCGGCCCGGTCAATGCATCAACTTCATCTACATTCAGACCTAACTTCTCCATTGTATTCATGATCGCCATCATGCCAAACACACCAACACGATTGGCGATAAATGCAGGCGTGTCCTTGCATAATACCGTTGTCTTGCCCAATACAAGGTCGCCATAGTTCATTAAAAAATCAACAACGGACTGGTCAGTATGCGGTGTAGGAATGATCTCTAATAACCGCAGGTATCTTGGCGGATTAAAAAAGTGTGTACCGCAGAAATGCTTTTTAAAATCATCGCTCCTTGCTTCGGCCATTAAGTGAATAGGAATGCCTGATGTGTTGGAAGTAATTAATGTGCCGGGCTTGCGGTACTTTTCTACTTCCGTAAAAACAGCTTGCTTGATGTCCAGTCTTTCCACCACTACTTCAATCACCCAATCGCAATCAGCGATCTTCTTCATGTCATCGGTAAAGTTGCCGGTAGCAATTCTCTTTACCACATCCTGTGTATATACGGGCGATGGATTTGATTTGATCGCCGCTGTTAAAGCATCATTTACAATTTTATTTTTTTCCGCGGACTTTGCATCAGCAGGCAGATCTTTTGGTTGAATGTCTAATAACAACACCTGCAAACCCACGCCTGCAAAATGACAGGCAATGCGGCTGCCCATAACACCACTTCCTAAAACGGCTACTTTTTTGATTGTCCTTTTCATACGACTTGATTTAAGCCCTTTTGGGGTCCAGGGCAAATTAGTTAGTTAAACAACTATTTTACGAAATTAAGGGATTCTGTTTTCTGCAAAAAATAAATGATTGCTAACCCCGTCAGCGGTTGCAAACCCTGAGGGTGGTTAAAGTAAATTCTATGAAACAAAAAACCACAACCGTTTACAGTTGTGGCTTTGCAAAAAAAATTAATCCTGTTTAACTGACACCACTTCCAGCATCAATCACCGATTCAGGGCTTACAAAATGCAATTTGCCGGTTTTATCTTCAGCCATCAATATCATGCCATTGCTTTCAATACCCCTCATTTTACGGGGAGCGAGGTTAGCCACTACAACAACCTGTTTACCAACAATAGTTTCGGGTTGGTAATGCATCGCAATACCGCTTACTACGGTCCTGGTTTCAAAACCCATGTCTATTTGCAGCTTTAATAACTTATCTGCTTTTTCTACTTTTCCGGCAGAAATAATTGTTCCGACTTTCAAATCGATCCTGGCAAAATCGTCGTAAACGATTTCGGGTTTTAAAGCCTCCCTGCCCTCCAAAGGAGGGTTCCTGGTGTCGGATAACTTCTTAGACTCCTCGACTTTCACAGGGACCAAGGTCCCTCCTTTGGAGGAATTTAGGGAGGCCCCCGCTTTTAATTTTTCTACTTGTGCCGCTATTTCTGCATCTTCAATTTTCCTGAATAGTAATTGTGGTTCTCTTAAGCTATAACCCACACTCAGCAAATTAATTTTACCAGCGTTATTCCAATCCAGCATTTTATCCACCACTTTCATCATGTACAGCATTTTTTTGGCTGTGGTTGGTAAAAATGGATTGATAAGAATGGCGAGGTTGGCTGTTAACTGTAAGCAGAGATGCAAACAGTTGTCGATGCTTTTTTGAGCCTCCCTGCCCTCCAAAAGAGGGTTCTCGAAACCTGCAGTTGTTTGTTTCTTTTCGTTTAGCTTAGAAAGAATGGTATTTAAAACATAATCAGTCTTATTTAATACGTCATCGTTAGTAAACCGCAGTACTTCAAATCCAAACTTATTTAACTCTGCCGTCCTGATCGCATCACTCAGTTTATTTTCCGGGATCTCATGTATCAATCCATCAACTTCAACAATAAGCTTTTGTGAAAGACAAACAAAATCTGCAATGTAGGTGCCAATGATATGTTGCCTTCTAAACTTAAAACTGTCCAGTTTTTTCCCTCTTACTATTTGCCATAATAAATCCTCCGCTTCTGTAGGATTCGACCTGTGCTCTTCAACAAATTTCTTCAGCAACCCATAAGTTACAGTATCCGCTGTTTGATATTCATAAGGACTGTTTGCTTTCGCAGAGTCTAAAGCCCCTCCTTCGGAGGGGTTTGGGGAGGCCACTTTCTTCGCTACAATCCATGGCTCTTTTTCCTGCATATACTTATTTCCCTTCCTGCTCAGGTCAATCACTTCAAACAAGGCATCTCTGAATTTATATTCCTCTAATAAACCTTCCACTTTCACTTTTGCATTTTCGATGTCTGCAATCAGCACTTTATCTTTTTCATCTAAAATATCTTCATGTAATTTTGGAACCTTGCCTCCGCATAGTTTATGCATCAATACCCATGTTCTATTCACAAAATTTCCAAAGATGCTTACCAGTTCACTGTTGTTCCTGTCCTGGAAATCCTTCCAGGTAAAATCATTATCCTTTGTCTCCGGTGCATTGGCACAGAGAACGTACCGGAGTACATCTTCACAACCTTCAAAGTCTTTGATGTATTCGTTTACCCATACTGCCCAGTTGCGGCTGGTACTTACTTTTTCCCCTTCAATATTTAAAAACTCATTGGCAGGAACATTATCCGGCAAAGCAAATCCGCCATGTGCTTTCAACATCGCAGGGAAAATGATGCAATGAAAAACGATATTGTCTTTGCCAATAAAGTGAACCAGTTTTGTATCTTCTTTACACCAGTAGTCGGCCCATTTATCGGTCAGTTCCTTTGTTGCAGAGATATAACCGATCGGTGCGTCAAACCACACATACAATACTTTTCCTTCTGCATCCGGCAGCGGCACTTTAATTCCCCAGTTGCTGTCCCTTGTCATGGCCCTGCTATGCAATCCGCTGTCGAGCCAGCTCTTGCATTGTCCATATACGTTGTTCTTCCATTCTTTGTGTCCTTCAATTATCCATTCTTTCAGCCACGGTTCATAATTCTGTAGTGGAAAATACCAATGCGTTGTTTTTTTCTTTACCGGTACCGCATCACTCAACGCACTTTTGGGATTGATCAGTTGCTCCGGCGATAGACTTGTTCCGCATTTTTCACACTGGTCGCCATAGGCATTTGGGTTGGCACAAACCGGGCAGGTGCCGGTGATATAACGATCGGCCAAAAACGTGTTTGTCTTTTCATCAAAATACTGCTCCGTTTCTTTCTCCTCAAACAAACCATCATCATACAGTTTCTTAAAAAATGCCGATGCTGTATCGTGATGTACTTTATTGGAGGTACGGGAATAGATATCAAACGAGATACCCATTTGCTCCATACTTTCTTTGATGATGGCATGATAACGGTCAACCACCTGTTGCGGTGTGATGCCTTCCTTCATGGCACGGATGGTAATGGGCACACCATGCTCATCGCTGCCACCGATAAATTTCACGTCTTTCTTTTGTGCTCTTAAATAACGTACATAAATATCCGCAGGCAAATAACATCCTGCCAGGTGGCCAATATGTACCGGGCCATTGGCATAGGGAAGCGCTGCTGTAACTAAATATCTGGATGGATGGTTCATTTTTTTGAATCTGTCTTTTGTGCTACTATTAAACATCGTTCTGTCACTTCCCGAAAGCATTCGGGATACTGGTACAACTACAGGCAACAAAACAACGGCTGCAAAAATACCTTAATTGAGCCCAACGAACAAACCACAAAAAAGCCCCCAACAAATTGGGGGCTCCATGAAAAACTGACCTCAAAGTCACTTGTCCAATTTGCTCAATGAAGCTTTCAAATCAGGTACGGAAGTTGTTTGGAATTGTAAACCTTTTAATTCCTGTTCACTGGTTGTTGTATGGGTTACTGAATAAACAGTTTCGCCTTTTTTGTTGATGCCGATGCTGATGATCTTTACTGGCTCACCGATGGGTATGTTTTGAAAAGCCACCTGATTTCCATCGATAACACCTGTCATCATTGATTTGATCTTTTCAAACACCAGCATAGTGTAGTAACTGGTTGCAGAATCGCCCAGGTCAACTTTAAAATTTACCTTTTTCCGGCTGTCGGAGTAAAAACGATCGCAGTTGATCCAGCCTAATTCCGTAAGGTTAATGCTGTACCTTGAACTGATCTCAACAGGAACAGCAATAAGCACCGGAGATTCAACTTTTGGATAATCCCGCTGGGGTAAAAACTTCAACTGTGAACTGTCTGTCGATAAGGCAGGGCTCAGATCAATTGCCTTTTCTTCCAGCGCAATTTTCCTTGTAACAGAAATGTTCAATCCATACTTTTCTGCTATTTCTTTTTCCATCCATACAGAATCTCCCACACGTTCTGAATAACGACGGTCGGATTTTGCACCAACCCAATTTCCAAAGGTCGGCAGGAACCTGTCTCTTATAGATGATGTCAGCTTAACCTTAGTATAACCATATTTCTCTTTCAGTATCCTCTTTAACGCTCTCTTGGGTACAGTTAAACCATCCTCATCATACATAAAGTATCCCACTTTCTTTCTATCACTTTCTTTGATAAGCCAGGGCATATCAGCTACGTTAAAAACCCTTGCTTCCGTTACAATCCGTCTCCTTAAAAAGTATTGCGGTTTTGCCAACCAGTTGATCGTACTGGAAACGCCTGTTTCACCAGAATTAAGTTCCCCCAAGAACAATTGCATGTCTTTCATGTCTTGTTTTGTATCGGGCAAAAACAGTGTTACCGGAATTACGTTGCTACACTTAATATCATTACCCTTATAGCTTGCTGATAACTGAAACATACCTCCGGTTTCCAATTGTTCCATTTTGCTTCGGGTATTTAATTGATTCAAAACAATATCCGATGTTTTATAAAATTCTCTTGCAGTAATCTCAACCCCGTTCATGCCACCAAAACTATTTGCCGGAATCAATAAAGCTGTTCCTTCCTGAAACTGCAGCAAGGTATCCCTGCTGTTATCAATAGTAAAATGCTGGTCTTCTTTTTCTAACTGTGTAAAGAGGGTATTTAATCTTAATTGCCGCTCTGCATTGCTTACTGCTGCGCTACTATCTGTTTTAGCTGGACAGTTTAAACAGTCAGTTACATTCAATTTTATAGTTCCCAAAATTGAATCCTCATCCGTCCATTGCATTGGCTCCCCGCTGAGTATTTCATCAGCTATCAAAGAAGGATTGAGTGAAGCCACAGGGGAAACAACCGAAACCCCATATGCGCTGGCAGTATCTTTTACAAAAGTCGCTGGTGCCGTTTGTTGTGTATTGATCTTTGCATTTTCTATATTGGCAGTATCCTTACCAGCAACTTCATTCGTTTTAAAATCACTGCCATTTTTTGTTGAAACAAACCACATCGCTACACTTATCAGCAGCACCACAGCCGCAGCAGAAAAACCATTCAGCATCCATTTAGGCCAACCCTTTTTCAAAGGTAGTACAGGAGGCTGCAACATACCTGCCATCTGCTGCCAATGATCGTCCATCTGCCCCAGTTCTGGTTGCTCCATGGCTTCCATCTCCCTCAGCTTATTTTCTATGTTATTATCTTGTTGCATTATTATAAAAAGTTTTCATCCTGTTGTTAAATTGCTTTCTTCATTACCCACTGTTTCTCGAATTTTTTTTTCAGCAGCTTCTTTGCTTCACTCACATGCCACTTGCTCGTACCTTCCGATATATTTAGCTGCTCGCCTACCTGCTTATGCGTAAACCCGTCAAACACAAATAACTTGAACACCGTGGCAGTTGCACCGGGTAATTCATTGATCACCTGCAGCACTTCCTTATAACCCACACGATCAAATGCGTCGGGCTCAATTACTACTTCATCCTCTGCGATATAGGGTGTTGAATTTTTGAAAATATTCTTTTTCCTGCAAAAATCTATGCAGCAGTTCACCACAATGGCTTTTATCCAACCCCCCAGCTTTCCTTCCTCACTGTATGAATGAATGTGCTGGAATACCCTGAGCATGGCATTGTTATAAATGCTTCCGGCGCTGTCTGCATCACCGCCATAGCGGAAACAGGTCTTGATCATCTCAGGATAAAAATGCTTGTACAATTGCTGCTGGCTTTGAATGTCCTGCCTTTTGCAGCCCTGTACCAATATGTGAAGTGGTGTTTCCAAGAATTGATGGAGGGGTTAAAATTGTCCCTTTGTAATATAAACTGGTTTGGGTAAAAAAATGGTTGGGTAAATGTGAAAAATATATTTTAGGCGAAAAACATGCCAACTGTATTCCAAAAAAATACCTCCCAGGTAATACGAGGGAGGTAAAGAATTTTGCGACGAATTACACCAATGAACACGAATGGTATGCACTTAAAGCATTCTACTTGTTTATCTCGTTTATAACAGCTTGTGGCACCAATACTTTGTTGCATTTTTCTGTCACTATGCTTTTGGGCAGACTGAAGGAAGCCGTTTGTTTAATATCCAATGATGAAGCCCCGATCTTTACCGTGTACTTGCCTGCATCCGCTACCCAGGAAGTTTTATCCGTATCAAAGGAGGAAAGGGCGTCTTTATGAATCGTAAAACTCAGCGTTTGCTTTTCGCCCGGTTGCAGCAGTTTTGTTTTAGCAAAAGCTTTTAATTCTTCTGATGGTTTTTGCAAAGTACCTGCCGGGGCAGTGATGTATAGCTGCACTGCTTCTTTGCCTGCTGCCTTACCCGTATTGGTGATATCGATCGTAAGTGTAACTGGTTTATTAAATACCGGGCTGCTCAGTTTGATATTGCTGTAAGAAAAATTGGTGTAACTCAACCCATAACCAAATGCATAAGCAGGTTGTACCTTAAATGTATTGTAATAACGATACCCGACATAAATGCCTTCTTCATACACAACTTCTGCAGGTACAGCAGGCATACCCATCATCCCGGTTGTTTTTTTCTCCGGAAATTCTTTGCCTGGAAAATTTTTAGCCGTGATATCATCATCGTATTTCACAGGAAAGGTGGTCGCCAGTTTACCAGAAGGATTAACCTTGCCACTGAGTATATCTGCCACCGCATTACCAGCCTCCAGTCCCGGTTGCCAGGCCAGCAACACCGCATCCACTTTATCACGCCAGCTGGCTGTTTCAATTACACCACCTGCGTTGATGATGACCACTACCTTTTTCCCATTGGCATGAAAAGCTGCCGATACTTCATCTATTAAAGTGACTTCTGTTGCTTTCAGGTTGAAATCATTTTCTACCTTCCTGTCACTGCCTTCACCAGCGTTTCTGCCAATAGTAATAATGGCTACATCGTTTTCACCAGCTTTTTTTGCAAGCATCTCCTTGTTGATGGCCAGTTCCGGAATCCTCGGCGTTGGATTCATAAATTCTTCGAAGAAGTTTTTCTTCGGTTGCCTGGCTTTTTCTTCTTTTACATAAGATGAATATTGTGTATTGAGTTCTTCATCCAGTGTATAACCTGCATTGCTCAATCCCTGTACCAATGATATAGTGTACTCTTCATTTACATCACCACTGCCCGTGCCACCCGAAACAAAATCATAAGAAGTAATGCCAAAGGCAGCGATTTTTTTGATGGTAGACGATAATGGAAGAACACCTGTATTATTTTTTAACAGCACCATGCCATCTGCAGCAGCTTCTCTTGCAAGTACTGCATGTGCTTTCAGGTCAGGTTTATTGCTAAAAACATATTTTTTATATGCAGGAGTTGCCAAAATATAATGTACCATGCGCTCTGCATTTTCATCCAGTACTTTCATATCCAGTGTGCCATTGTTGACCGCAGCAATGATCGCTTTCTTTTGATCAGGCCTGCCGGGCATTAACAGGTCATTACCCGCTTTCATTTGTGCCACGGCATCTTTACCTCCAAACCAGTCTGTCATCACAATGCCTTTAAAACCCCACTCCTTTCTTAAAATGGTGGTAAGCAGGTCATAGCTTTCCGATGTATAGGTTCCATTTAAATAATTGTATGAACTCATCACTGTCCAGGGGTTTGCTTCTTTCACTGCAATCTGAAACCCTTTTAAATAAATTTCTCTTAATGCTCTTTCAGTGGCAATAACATTTACCGTATTGCGGTTTTTTTCCTGGTTGTTTACAGCAAAATGTTTGATGGAGGTACCAACGCCATTTGACTGTATGCCGTTCACGATTGCTGCTGCAATTTTACCTGTCACCAACGGATCCTCAGAATAGTATTCAAAATTTCTGCCACCGAGGGGATTGCGGTGTATGTTCATTCCGGGCGCCAGTATCACATCCACGCCATACTCCTTTACTTCGTTGCCAAAAGCCACTCCTACTTTGTGTACCAAGTCTGTATCCCAGGTGGAAGCCAATAATGTTGCGACGG
This sequence comes from Bacteroidota bacterium, assembly GCA_029561305.1. GTDB lineage: Bacteria > Bacteroidota > Bacteroidia > Chitinophagales > Chitinophagaceae > Ferruginibacter. The sequence continues at coordinate 65,107 of JAKQJG010000128.1, forward strand.
GCCAGGCGGTTGCATAATAGGTGTTTTTATCATTTTCACGGGTTGGGCTAATCCGCAAACCAGCAGGACCGTCTGCTACAACAGTTGTTGGCAAATTCATTCTTTGGATTGCGAAAGTAGTGCCTGCTGCACCGGGTACTTTGTCCATGGTTTGTCCCACACCGGTGCCGCTTCCCTCTGTCATCCCGGGTATCTTCATACCCATACCCACCACCAGGTTCACTTTTTCTTCCAAAGTCATTTTACTTACTAATTCTTTTGCCGAAGGTGCAGTTTGTGCCATCAGTACTGTGGTAACTGCAAGCAACACACCGGAGGTGATGATTTTTTTCATTACAAGCGATTTAAATTTTCATTGCGTTAATATGACACAATGATAAAACTTTTATATTTGCTTTGCAAGTTTTTAGTGTATTTTTTTTGCAACCCCTTAATTTAGAGTATGAGTTTTAAAGAAGAAATAACCCAGCATTTCAAAAAAGGCCAGGAGCTTTACCTGCGTCATATTTCAGTTGACTGCGTCATTTTTGGATTTCATCAAAACAAATTGAATGTGTTGTTGCTCCAGTCAAAGTACGCTGGTGACTGGGCACTGCCCGGTGGTTTTATTTTAAAGCAAGAACATATGGATGATGCTGCCAACCGTATACTAAAAAACCGGACAGGTCTGCACAATATTTACTTGCAGCAGTTCCATGTATTTAGCGAACCGAGCCGCTCCACAAAATTGATGAACCAGCAGTTTTTAAAAAATGCCGGCGTGGTAATGGAAGAAAGCTGGATGTTTGAACGCTTTATTACAGTGGGTTACACCGCCCTGGTTGATTTTAGCAAAGCTCAATTAATCCCGGATAGTTTTTCTGTGGCTTGTGAATGGCACAACGTAAATTCTTTGCCTGGCATGATACTGGACCACCGGGAAATATTAAATACGGCGTTGCTACAGTTGCAAACCAATTTAAATTACCATCCTGTTGGCTATAACCTGCTGCCAGAAAAATTCACCATGCCGGAATTACAGAAGTTGTATGAAACCATCCTGAACCGGCCGCTTGACAGAAGAAATTTTCAAAGAAAAATAACCGGGACAAAAATTTTGAAAAAGCTGGATGAAACTAAAAAGGGCGTGGCACATAAAGCTCCTAATTACTATAAGTTTGATCTAAAGAATTATAAAAAAGCTTTGAAAGGCGGCATGGGTTTTCAATTGTCTTAAACATTCACGTATCTCCCTGGTATTTTATAGCCAGACCAGGAGCAATTAAATAATGTTTCAAAAAAAGAACGCTGCAAACGCCGCCTCTGGCCTGACTATATCCTACCCAGACCTGCCTGATACACTAAGCAGGATCATATTTGAAGCGAAAAATATGGTTTTGTACATATTCTGGAAGGAAAAGGAAAGGATTTTCCACATACTGGAGAATTCTGAACAGGCCATTTTCCTGAAACCCTTTACCAGTAAGGGTTTGGGTGGTTTGGCACTATCTATGAAAACTAACTATCAAACAAAACCACCCCAAATTATGAAAACAATTATCACCCTAATCGCAGCAGGTTTCATCCTCAACACAAGTAATGTAACCGCACAGTCAACAGCGTCTATCAACAATGACGGGATCACAGCAGCAGAAGGTAAAGTACCATCACTTATCATCAGCGAAGTAAACTTCAAAGCTTTAAGGAACGGGTACAATGTAACCTGGGAAACACAAAACCAGTTTAATGTTGCAAGCTTTGAATTACAGATCAGCGAAAACAACAAAAACTTCAGTACGGTAAAGAGAAGAACCTGCGGTCCTGAAAAGCGTTCAAAATACCAGGTACAGTTGAGCAACACGCTTATTTTAGCTAACCCGGTTTTTTACAGGCTTAAATGGGTAACAATGGATGGACAGGTTAACTATACAGAAAGCAAGCAGTTTAGAAATGATTTATAAGAGCGTTTGAGTGTTATCAATAAATACAGGTTGCCGGCATATTGCCGGCATCTCTGTTTGTAACAAATTATTTGATCTCAAGGTTGTATTTTTAATATCAAATCAGCCTGATGAAAAGAAAAGATTTTCTTTCTGCCTTACTCCCTGCAGCGGCTTTGTTGCAACCGTTCACCTCACTGGCAGGTACACACGAAGATGAAAATGCTGTGGCAGTTATTCCGCCTTATTTAAAAAAAGGAGACTTGATCGGTATCAGTAGTCCGGCTGGTTATATTACGCTGGAAGATGTGCAGCCAGCCATACAAAAATTGAAAGAATGGGGATTTAATGTAAAAGTTGGCAGCACGGTTGGTAAAAAGGATTTTACGTTTGGCGGTACCGATGAAGAACGGGCAAAAGACTTTCAGCAAATGCTGGATGACAAAATAATCAAAGCCATATTGTGCGCAAGAGGCGGATACGGTATTGTAAGGATCATTGATACAATTGATTTCACTAAATTTATACAAAAGCCCAAATGGATACTTGGCTTTAGCGATGCCACTGTACTTCATAGCCACATAAATAAGAACTTTGGCATTGCATCTATCCACTCAAAAATGTGTAACAGTTTTCCTGCTGACTGGTTTATTGCAGATGCTGTACAAAGAGAAACGATCAACAGCATCAGGAAATGCATCAGCGGCGAAAAAATGCAGTATGAATTTCCCGCCAACACAAAAAATAAAACGGGAATTGCCGAAGCTGTATTGACTGGCGGAAATCTAAAAACCATTGAAAGCCTGGCAGGAAGCAAAAGTGATATCAATACAACAGGCAAGATCCTGTTTGTGGAAGATACCGGTGAATATTTATATAGCATTGACCGGATGTTCTGGAACCTTAAACGAAGTGGCAAGCTGGACAAATTAAAGGGCCTGATCATCGGCGGTTTTAAAAATAAAAAAGATGATGAAGGAGATGAGTTTGGTAAAACGCTGGAAGATATTGTACTGGAGAAAACAAAGGAATTTAAATATCCAGTGTGTTTTGATTTTCCTGTGGGGCACCAGAAAAATAATGTTGCATTGAAGTGTGGTGTACGGCACAGGTTGAAAGTAACAACAGATGGTTGCTTATTGAAGGAAATATAAATTTGTATATTTGATAAAATCTTTTGTATGGTTGTAGTTGAAAAAATAAGCAAGGAAAAAATCACTATATCCTTTTCCGGGGTAGTAGGGAGGAAGGGGCTGAACAATATAAAACGATATATAGAATTTCTTGAAGCAAGCGGCATCCCTAAAAAGAAAGAGGTATCTCCGGCTATTATCAAGAAACTATCAGACGAAATAAATAAATCTGCTGCTGAGAAATTCAAAAAAGCAAAAGGATTTTAATGATTATTATTACGGATGCCAATATTATCCTTAGTGGTATCATTAACCCATACGGAATCATTGCTTCCTTGCTGATCCAGGAACACCCGGGCATAAATTTCATGACTCCTGAATATGCCTTGTCAGAAATCAATCTTCATAAGAAGAGAATTTGCACTAAACAAAAAATTAAACCGGTGGAATTTGATATCCTGCTGGATAAATTTTTAACCAATATAACGCTGGCCGGCAATGATACTGTGACGGAAGACATCTACAGGCAAGCAGAAGAGATCACTTCTCCAATAGACACTAATGACACCTGGTATATTGCTTTTTGCATTGCCTTAGATGCATTATTGTGGACAGGGGATTTGAAACTGCATTATGCACTCCGCAAACAACAATTTTATAAAAGCATCATTACTGCTGAATTTAATTCAATTCTAAAAGGCATATGATAACCATTCCGCCATACCTAAAAAAAGGCGCTACCATCGGCATCACCTGCCCTGCAGGCTATATGCCAATAGAAAAAGCACAAACCTGTATTGATACTTTACAACAGTGGGGTTTTACTGTAATGGTGGGCAAAACACTCGGCAGTAACTCCAACAATTATTTTTCCGGAACAGATGAAGAACGCCTGTTTGAATTACAGGCGATGCTTGACAGTGAGGAGATCAATGCCATTCTTTGCGGCCGTGGTGGTTATGGGTTAAGCCGTATTGTTGACAAACTGGATTTTACAAAATTTAAAAAGAAACCGAAATGGGTGATCGGCTATAGTGATATCACTGTGCTGCATTGCCACCTGCATACAAAATTAAAAATCGCTTCCCTGCACGCTCCGATGGCTGCAGCATTTAATGATGGAGTAAAAGGAAATGTGTTTATTGAATCCCTGCACAAAGCCATTACAGGTAAAAAAGCCAACTATAAATCCGGTGTGTATTCATTTAACAAAGCTGGCAAGGCGCAGGGTGTATTGGTGGGTGGAAATTTAGCCTTACTGGTAAACATGATTGGCACTAAATCGGAATTGACAACAAAAAACAAGATCCTTTTCATTGAAGATATTGGTGAATATATCTACAGTACCGACCGTATGATGATGCAGTTAAAACGCAGCGGAAAATTAGACAATCTTGCCGGACTGGTAGTTGGCAATTTTACTGACACAAAAGACACTGAACGGCCATTTGGGGAAACTGTTTATCATGCCATATATAACTTAGTAAAGGAGTATGAGTACCCGGTTTGTTTCAATTTTCCTGTAGGTCATTCTAAAGAAAACTATGCATTAAAAACCGGTATTCACTATCAGCTGAGCGTCACCAGCAAATCAGTATCCCTCATTGAAAAATGACAACAATTTGGTAACATCTAATTATTGGGAAGCGCTTTTTTATCATTATAACTTTGTGAAAAATGAACAAACTTTCACAACCGGAGTTGTGGGAAAAAATTCAAAACTTCAATTTCGATGACCAAAATTCAAGTTACCCCTTCTCCAAAAAATTAGCAACCGAAAACAACTGGTCAGATCCTTTCACTCAAAAAGCCATTGCAGAATACAAGAAATTTATTTTTCTCTGCTGCATCTCTCCCACTGGCGCTTCTCCTTCCGAAACTGTAGACAAAGTATGGCACCTGCACCTGACTTACACTAAGAATTATTGGGAAGAATTTTGCCGGAAAACGCTGCAACAGGATATTCATCACCACCCAAGCAAAGGCGGCACTGCGGAAAAAACAAAACACCGCAACTGGTACAGCGAAACACTCAGCATGTATGAAACTGTTTTCAAAAGCAAGCCTCCGGTTGACATATGGCCGCCGGATAACGAAGCAGCACCGGAAGCAATAACCGACGCCATCTATGACAAAAAATTTTTAACGCAGTTTGTTCTGATTTTCTTGTCGGCAGTGTTACTGCTCATCTTTATATTAAATCCTTATCAGTCAAAGGGCCCTGAATTTTTAGAGTTTTACTGGATGGTGGCAGTTGGCGGTATCATCATTACTTTAATGCTTCAAAAAAACAAAGATGCCCGCCTGCAGGAAATCGTTTTTGCTAACCTGCCGGCCGGTTTCAATCTTTATCAAATCACCCATTTTGTGCAGGGTCCGCACCGCTGCTATCAAACGGCCCTGGTTGATCTGTTGAAAAGAGGCATCATCGAAACTACCGGAAACGGGTACACTTTGATAGAACTTCCTTCTTCTTTACACGAAGCAGAAAAGAATCCATTGCTGGCATCGTTGATCAGTAATTACCACAACGGTAAAAAATTCAATTACCTCGAAGGCTATGCACAGATGGATTTCGATTCAGTACAGCATCCTGCTTTTGAAAAACTGCTGCAGCTGTCAAAGAAAGTGGATCACCCCAAACTGATCATACCTGGTATTGTGTTGCTGACAGGAATTATAAGACTGATGCAGGGAATAGCTAATAATAAACCGGTTGACTACCTGGTGGTCACTATGCTGGTTTTTACAATGCTGTCACTTGCGATACTGCAGGCATACTCCTATACCTACACGGTAAAAAAAGGAGTGCAGGATTTTTGGGAGCGGCAAAACGCAGATGGAAAAGGCGATGATGTGCTGGGAAATTTCTCCATATTAGGTACGGCGGCCATAGCTGGTTTTGCAGAGTACAGCTTTCTTACCAGTGACTTTTCATTTTATGAGCCTCAAAATAAAAGATGGACCGGGGGAGAATACAGCAGTTCTTCTTCCTGCGGCAGCGGTGATGGGGGTGGAGGATGTGGTGGCGGCGGCTGTGGTGGATGCGGTAGTTAATATCAACGCAGCAACAAACTATCCAGCTTTAATTTAAACAACGGATAGTCATTCAAATTACGATGCGTTCCTCCTTCAATGGTCACAAACTCATCGGTAACTTTTAAAACTTCTTTCAATCTACTGGCATTACGGTAAGGGATCACCCCATCATCTGTGCCATGAAAAATAGTGATGGGATACCTGATGCCACTTAAAAATTCGTACGTGGGGATTTTATAACTCGCCATCCGGCTGTTGGGGTAAATGGGTGCATAGCAATTGTACAGTGAAGGGATGCTGTAGTAAGGTGTTTCTAAGATCAGCCGCTTTGCTTTACCGGCTGCTGCGGTATAAGCAGCGATGCCTGTTCCTAAAGATTTGCCATAAATAACAATGCTGTCGGCCGCATATTTTGAAAGGGCCAGTTTATACAATTGCGTTGCCTGTTCATACAGTATTTTTTCTGTTCTGTTACCTACGCTTTTTCCAAAACCCGGGAAGTCCCCCATCCATACCTCATAGCCATGTTTGGTAAAATTATTTACAAACCTTACGTAACGTTTAATATTACCCCTGTTGCCGTGAAAGTAAAGAACCACACCTTTTCGTACGGAATCTTTTGGAAAAAACTGTACCAGGTTAACGGTATCTGTGTCATTCATGGGCAGGTCAACCTCTTTAAAAGGGATATCAAATTGCCAGGGCACAGTTCTTTCAATGGCTGTGGGGTGAAATAAAAATTTTTCCTGCAGGTAAAACAAGGCGATGCCAATAGCAGAGTACAGCAATACAATTACTTTGATCCAGCGAAACAGTTTTCGGCCTAACCCTCTTTCTCCCTTCCCTAAAGGAAGGGAGCGGTGCTTCAAATCTTTATTAATCATCTTATCTTCCACTTGAACATTTTTAATTTATTGAGCTTACAGGAGAGGTCTTCTCTTGAAACAGATATGGAGCATTTATATTGCCAAAATATCTCTTAAAAAATTATGATACTCCGGAAAAGAGGGCAAGTTATTATGCCCGCCACCTTCTATCCTTATCAGGGTAATTTTTCTTGGATTCAGTTCCTGCAACTGCTCACTTTGGCTCACCGGTATCAGCCAGTCTTTGGTACCATGAATAATATAGGTATGGCAATTGACTCTTTTGATCCATTTATCGGTACGTAAATGAAAGCGTAATACAAACCGCATCGGCAGAATAGGCAAAAACCGTTGCACCGTTTTTTTGAAATTAAAATAGGGCGCATCTAAAATTAAATACCTGGGTTTGTTATCACTCGCAATTTTTGTTGCAAAGCCACTGCCCAGGCTCCTGCCATACACCAGTATATGATTTTCATGATAGGTAGCAGCCAGTGTATCATAAACAAACTGCATATCATTCAGCATATCTTTTTCATTACGCTTGCCGGTGCTTTTGCCAAAACCACGGTAGTCTACCAGCACCACATCATATTGATATCTTGAAAAATCCTTGGCATATTTTGCCCACCCTTTTATGCTGCGGCTGTTGCCATGAAAATATAATACCAACCCATGTGGACGGGTACAATAAAAATGTAAGCCATTTATCCTGACGCCTTCTTCCACATCAAAAAACAATTCTTTAAAGGGCACATCATATTTATACTGGAAATTCTGTTTCAGTTTTTCCGGCTTAAAAATAAAACGCTCCTGTAAAAAGTAAGCAAGCCCGAGCAATACAATGTAGCCAATGATGATATAAATGATGGTGGAGGAGATCTTGTAAAAAGTTTAAGGTTTAAAGTTAAAGGTTTGTAGCAAAGACTGCCCGCTAACTTTTTTGAAAAACCGACGCAGCATACAAGCTGTCTTTTTAAGCAATCGATATTATAAACTGCCTGGAAACAAAAACATAAATACTGTTCTTGTCGTGAAGTAATGTTTGTTAATTTTTACATCAACCATCCATTGATTTCTTCCATGCCTCCGTTCCTCCTGTCAAATTGTACAAATTATTAAATGGAAATTTATCCTGTAATTTTTGAATGGCGATCTGGCTGCGGATCCCTTTCCGGCAATATACAATAACCGGCCTGTCTTTTTGTATTTCGGAAATATGGGATATAACTTCTGCTAATGGCATCAATGCACCCCCGATATTAAACGCATCATGTTCATCTGGCTCCCGTACATCCACCAGTTGAAAATCCTTTTTGTCAGCCATCAGCTGTTGCAGTTCTATTGCAGTAATACTTTTCATCTTTTGCCTATTCCATATCTTCATCCTCATACACCCGCCGCATGTTGAGTTTACTTGGCGGTGCCACCACTAATGGGTATTTCTCTACCATCACATTGCTTTGCTGCAGGCCAAAACCTCTTTCCTCGCTAAGTGATATTTCTTTTATCCAAAAATGAAGCTGCATAATGATCTTCTCAGCAAAAGGAAGTTCCTGGTCGGTTGATAAATATTTCTCCATCACGATAAACTGGAAATCGCCAACCACATTATTTCTTTGTTGACTTTCATAGCGGCTTGTTACATTCACTTCTTTGTTGGTTACCAGGTCTTGTACCACTTTTTTAAACATCAGGTTAATACGCGGCGCCATTCGGAAACCCAGCCGGAATTCAACTCTTATAATATCGTTTGGAATGATATGATCCACCACATATTCGCAGGTATAAGGATCATCCAGTGTATCCACATGCACAAACCAATAAATATCGGCCCGCTTTGGTTTACCACTAAGAATGGAGTAAATGATCTTATGCTCAATCTCCTTAGGATTATTGGCACTGGTAAGATACACCAGGTGAGTAGCGTACTTTGTAACCGTAAGATCATTACTGAGTTCCTCCAGCTTAGGTACATATTCTTCCAGTCTTACAAATTCCACATATCGGTTCTTGATCTTTCTTGCCCTGTACCAAACATACATTACAGAGAACATAACCACACCTATTATAACCGTGAAGAAACCTCCATGAAGAAACTTGTCCATCAGGGCTATTATAAATGCCGTCTCTGCCACAAGGTAAACAGCAAGGAATATGTAGATTAATAATGGGTTCACCCTGTGCAGTACCATGTAATTAGCGAATAATATGGTGGTCATTATCATGGTGGTGATAATGGCGAGACCATAGGCAGCTTCCATACTGGAAGACTCCCTGAAATATAGCACCACGCCAACACAGCCCACGTACAATAAAAAATTTAATGCTGGTATAAATATCTGGCCCCTTGCTTCTGTAGGGTAGTTGATCTTGAGCCGCGGCCAAAGATTCAGGCGCATGGCTTCATTAATGAGGGTAAAGGAGCCGCTCACCATTGCCTGGCTGGCGATAATGGCAGCGCTGGTAGCAATGATAACACCTGGCACAATAAACCATTGCGGCATCAGGTCATAAAACGCATTAATGCCCTCTCCTTCCAGCACCTGCTTGGTCATTTCTTTACCCATGTGATGCTTCATGATGCTGGCGCCCTGTCCAAAATAATTGATCAATAAACATGTTTTTACAAAAACCCACGACACCCTGATATTGCCCCTGCCGCAATGTCCCAGGTCGCTATATAATGCCTCGGCACCAGTAGTACAAAGAAATACTGCTCCCAATAACCAAAAGCCTTCATCGTAATTGAGCAGGAAGTTGATTCCATACCAGGGATTAAATGCTTTAAGAATCGCAAAATCATCGCTGATGTGGAGTACACCCAATACAGCCAGCATGCCAAACCAGATGCTCATGATGGGGCCAAACATCTTACCGATACTGGCCGTGCCAAAACGCTGCATAAAAAAGAACAGCGTTAAAATACCCAGTACGATATATACGATTGTATCCTGGTTTAGATTGTGAAATTTTGGCAATTCTTTAAGCCCTTCTATAGCAGACGTAACAGAGATGGGAGGTGTGATAATCCCATCCGCCAATAATGCAGCACCGCCAATCATGGCAGGTATCACCAGCCATTTTTTTCTCCTCCGTACTAAAGCAAACAGTGCAAAGATCCCTCCCTCACCCCGGTTATCTGCCCGCAGCACCATTATTACGTATTTGATTGTGGTGAACAGCGTAATGGTCCAGATTATCAGGGACAACGTACCGATAATCAATTCTTCACTAATGACCCGGCCTTTAATAATGGAATTAAATACATAAAGTGGTGAAGTTCCTATATCTCCATAAATTATTCCAAGGGCAACTATTAAACCTGCGGCTGTTACCTTATTAACATGCTTTGACACTTAGGGAAGTTTTGGTGTAAGAAAAAAACACAGTGCTGTCTGTTTACCGTATTAAAAAGATTGAAACCACAAATGTATAGTGAAAACTGATATGAAAAACGAATGTATTATTAATCACGTTAAGGTACTGAAAAGCCATTGTGAAGATTTAACTGCACTTTTAAAAAATAAACCGGTCTTTTAAGCGTTTCTAGTTTTTAATGGTTTGCTTTTTGTTTTGTTACAGGGGCAAACCAATTAACCGTAATAAACGTTACTACAATACCTGATTAATCTTATATATGAAAAAAGTCTCTTTACTGCTGTTAACAGGCTTGCTGCTGGCAACAGCAGTTGTAGCCCAGGACCCTGTGATAAAAAGGGCCTCCTGCCATAATGAAATGATAAAAATGCAGGCAGACAGTGTAAAGCAAACCATGGCACAGGATGGTTATGTGGTGGTAAGGGAAGCTTCTATGGCTATGGAAAGTGAATATGAAATGGCCGTGCTGGTGCCGCTTACCGAGGGCAGCAAATACCAGTTTGTATTTATCGGCGATATTACTTCCAAATTATATGAAGTGCGAATGTATGACAGTGAGGAAAAACAGGTGATCTATCAAAAGAAAATGTGGGGTGATGTGGATGGAAACGTTATCAGCTTCTCTTATATACCAAGGTTCTCTGAGTTTTTTGCCATCCGGCCAGTGCAGGTAAATAAAAAGAAGAAAGAACTGTGTGGTTATGTGATGTTGCTGAAGAAGATGAAGTAGTTCTATTTCACTTTCTTACCAGGAATTATCGCTCACGTTATAAAAAACGTATAGCTTATCTTTTCACTTTCAAGTAGGTGTCAAACCATTTCACAAATTCCTTTTCGTCTTCAATCATAGATTTCCAGCCGTGATCTGCACCTGCTTTTACTGTCAATTGCACGGGAACTTTAGCCGCCAGTAGTTTTTCTTCCATGAGTTTTGATTGCTGCAGCGGTACCAGTTTATCTTTATCGCCATGCATGATGTATGCAGGTGCATCATCTGCGGTTACCATTTGTGCCGGGGATATTAACGTATCAATGGACAATCTCTTACTTTCATCTTCAACCAGCACGTACATAAATTTTTTCGGATCCCATTCTGTGTAGGAAAAAGCGCCCAACAAGCGAAGTTGCTGTAATAGAGGTTTCTGCATACCAGCTTTGAACCCCTTGTTTCCATAATTTAAAAAGTCTGTAGGGGGACAAAACACGGCCACGGCCTGCACTTTGGAAGACACCCTTTCAACGGGATCACTGGAGGAAGTATTTATAATATCATTAGCTGTACCTGCTGATAAGGAGAGATGCCCGCCGGACGAAGTACCCGTAATGCCGATCAGTGATGAATCAATTTTATACAAAGTTGCATTGTAACGTACATATTGCACAGCTCTTTGCACATCTTCAATAGCATTTGGTATGGCATATCGCGGTCCGGAGCTGTGCATGGTTAGAAATACGGTATACCCACTGTTCACAAAAGGTTTTGCCCTGTTGATCATCCTTTCTAATCGTTCAT
>JAKQJG010000142.1 GCA_029561305.1 Bacteroidota bacterium
AGGCCGTGAGTTTGTCAATACGGCATTATACAATTATGCGTTGGCGGTAGCTTTTGGCATAGTCGCTATCATGTCGCCGCTGCTTTCTTCTATCGCTGATTACAAGGGGAATAAAAAATCCTTTCTCCGTTTTTTTATGACGATGGGAAGTGTGGCTTGTTCGCTCTTGTTTTTTTATAATGAAGCAAACCTGGGACTGGGTATCACTGCGATGGTCATTGCCTGTATTGGCTATTGGAGCAGCCTGGTGTTTTACAATTCTTACCTGCCAGAAATTGCTGCGGTGGAAGACAGGGATAAAATAAGTGCCAGAGGGTTTGCCATGGGTTATATCGGCAGCGTGATATTGCAGATCGTTTGTTTTGTATTCCTGATGGGCAATCACATATTTGGTATTACTAAAGGCTTTGCATCTCAATTGTCTTTTTTATTAGTTGGTATTTGGTGGTTTTGTTTTGCCTCCTTTGCATTAAACCGTCTTCCCCAAGGCCAGCCAATTGGGAATGATGAAAAACATTCTATCACAAAAGGATATGGAGAATTAAGAAAAGTGTGGCAACAGCTAATGCAGCTTCCATTGCTAAAGCGGTACCTGTTTTCTTTTTTCTTTTACAATATGGGTGTGCAAACGGTGATGCTGGCTGCCACTCTGTATGGTAAAAGCGAATTGGGCATCCCAACAGAAAATCTCATCATTGCCATTTTGATCATCCAGCTCATTGCTATACCTGGTGCGTTCCTTGTTTCAAGATTGTCGGGCATCATCGGTAATATAAAGGCACTGATGCTTTGTGTAGTGGTATGGATCGGCATTTGCGTGGCAGGATATTTAATGCCAGCACATAATCCAACCGCCTTCTATATATTGGCAACTGTAGTAGGTTTTGTAATGGGCGGCATACAGGCTTTAAGCCGTTCAACCTATTCCAAGTTGATGCCTGAAACAAGAGACAATACATCTTTTTTTAGTTTTTTTGATGTTACCGAAAAGATCGCCATCGTGATAGGCATGTTTACATTCGGCTATATCATTGAGCTCACCGGAAGCCAGCGTAATTCCGTATTGGCCTTGATGGTGTTTTTTATCATTGGGTTGGTAGGATTGTGGTTTACGCTGGTGAAACAAAAAGAAAAATAATTTTATGAATCTCTATACCATCAACACCGGCTTTTTTAAACTCGATGGCGGCGCCATGTTTGGCGTGGTGCCCAAAAGCATCTGGAATAAACTGAACCCGGCAGATGAAAATAACCTTTGTACCTGGGCCATGCGTTGTTTATTGATCGAAGATGGAAGTAAACTCATCTTAATTGATAATGGCATTGGCGAAAAACAGGATGCAAAATTTTTAGGTCATTATCATTTGCACGGTGATGATACGCTTGACAAATCCCTGGCTGCACATGGATTCAGCAAAGATGATATCACTGATGTTTTTCTTACGCATCTTCATTTCGATCATTGCGGTGGCAGTATAAAAAGAGCAGGTGATACATTGGTGCCTGCATTTAAAAATGCCACTTTCTGGAGCAACAAAAACCACTGGAACTGGGCCACACATCCTAATGACAGGGAAAAGGCGAGTTTTTTAAAAGAGAATATTTTGCCTATTGAGGAAAGCGGGCAATTGAAATTTGTGGAGATGGTCAATAGTCAATCGTCAATGGTGAATGGTCAATTGCTGCTTCAACAGTCATCCACCCTCATCACTGATAACTTTTCAGTAATAACTGTCCATGGCCATACGGATGCCATGATGCTGCCGGTAATAAATTATAAAGGCAAAACTATTATATATATGGCCGACCTGTTGCCTTCGGTTGCACATATTCCACTGCCTTATGTGATGGGCTATGATATGTTTCCATTGACAACCCTGCATGAAAAGAAAACATTCCTGGCAGATGCCCTCAGTAAAGACTGTATCCTTTATTTTGAACACGACCCAATCAACGAATGCTGCACGCTGCAGCAAACCGAAAAGGGTATCCGTCAAAAAGAGATTTTTAAATTAAGTGACTTGTAATTTTATCTTACACTAATAAGCGAAGTAAGCGGGTGACGGAGATTCTTATAACCGTACATATCAATCTTAATAGTACCTACTGTAATCGGGCTTTCCACTCTTAACAGCAAGTGATTGGGATCATCACTTACCCATGCAGTCATTTTTTCACCACCCTCAAATATGGTACCCTTTATCAACAGCGGCTTGAATTTGATGGCTTTGAATTTGCCATACCTCGTTTTAATTTTCTCCTTACCAAGATAACGCAGGTACAAGTGATAAACCTCATCATCTAAAAACATATCAAAGGGTATTTTATCGCCTGCTTTGTATTTGTTGAAATCAATATTCCTGGCATAATAGATGGCGCTTACCACATCCTGTATGCAGGGAGTGGTTTTAAAAACACCATTGGTGCTTACCGCGGTGTTGGCATTGTGATTAAAGGTAACGTTGTTGTATATCTTGTATCCGCCTTCATCCACGTTGCGTATGAACTTCATCGGTAGTAAGGTGGCGGTATCGATATAGCTTTCGTAGCGGTCACGCACTTTAAAAAATTTGTCAAAAAATGGAAATGTTTTGCCATCACCCACACAGTGATAGGCCATTTTGCCATTATACCTTTCTAAAGTATTTGTAAAGGTGGCTTCGCCCGCACTGATGTACACGCCGGCGGCATTATAAAAAACCCTCATTGTCACAGATTCACCAGCCTGGAATGCCGTGTTTTTTAAGCCGCAGAAATCGCCACCGGTTTGCAAAGGTTTAAAGGATGAAAACACAACCAGTAAAACAGCAATGGTAAAAAATCTAGTCATTTTTATCTTTTACAATTTTAATACTTAATATCAGCAGGCTTCCGATGATAGCAGGCACCACTAAATTTATCAGCCAAATACCCAGTGCTGTTGCACTTACGCCCAGTTCGTTGGTTGTGAAATGCTGCAATAAAAGCCAGCAGGCACTTACTCTTATGGGTAATTCCACAAATCCAATGGTGGGTGCCATAGCCAGCAGCAAATAAAAAACTGCAATCAGCCAAAACCCTGACACCCATCCAGGCTCCACCTGCATTACCTGCAGCAGCAGCAGGTATTGCAAAACAAATACCATGTACCTGCCAAGGGATAAACTGAAAATACGTATTAACTGAATATTATCAAATTCATCCAGCACCCGTATATGCCTTACCACCTTATGCAAAGCCGGTAGTTTTTCCAATGATCTCACCAGCCAGCCTATACGCAAATAAAATAACGCCGCAACAAGGGTAATTGTTACAGAAAGATAGATTAAAACATCGCCCCACATGGCAGGCAGCACTGCCTGTTTATGTGAAAAAAACCTTAAATAAAGTAATCCGAAGCAACCCATTATCATCGTAACCAAAAACTGGCTGATGCTGCCAACAATTGTAAGTGACACAGCCTTGATCCTGTTCCCCTCATTTACATATAAAATCCTGCCGCCATATTCCCCGATCCTGTTGGGTGTAAGCATGGTAATACTGCATCCGCTCAGCACACTTTTAAATGCTTTAAGAAGAGAAAAATGCTGTACATGCTGCACCAGTACCTGCCATTTTCTTGCCTCTATACCCCAATTCAGCAGCATGAGTGCAATCACCATCCAGAATTTCCAATGTTGCCAGCTGCCTTTGATTTGTTCCCAGCGTTGTGGAAGATCAGGCTGGTTTTTAATCTGTACATACAGGCTCCAGCTCAGCACGACAAAGATCATCGGGCCAAGAAAATAGTTGATCAGTATTTTGATTTGTTTACTCAAACGGGTTTTGATTATTTTTGAACGGGTATTACCCATTATTCAATTTCATTATAGCACGTCCACATTAAAACGGTGGGCATTTGTACTGTTGTTTTTTATGTTGCTGATGCAAATTTTGCATACATACATTTGTGCTACAATGATACTTTAATTATCAATCACAAAATCAACCGGAATTTTTGCAACAACCATCCACCATTATTTTAGGAATAGACCCTGGCACTGTATTGATGGGGTACGGCATTGTGAAGATCACCGGCAGCAGGATAAAGCTGCTTGATATGGGTACCCTCCGGCCGGGCAGCGGCGAAGATGCTTACAAAAAACTGCAACTAATTTATAATACTGTAAGCGGCCTTATTATTAAACACAAGCCTGATGTGTTTGCCATTGAAGCTCCTTTCTTTGGCAAGAACGTGCAAAGTATGCTTAAGCTCGGGCGGGCACAGGGAGTGGCCATAGCAGCAGCCATGCGCCATGGGCTGGAGGTGACGGAATATTCACCCAAAAAAATCAAACAATCTGTAACAGGTAATGGTAATGCAAGCAAGGAGCAGGTATTAAAAATGCTGCAGCGGTTGCTGCAGTTTGAGGACAACCCCAAACATTTTGATGCTTCCGATGCGTTGGCTGTTGCAGTTTGTCATTATTTCCAGGGTAACAGTAACCCTACCGTTAGTGGCAGCAAAGCAAAAGGCTGGGGCGATTTTTTAAAGAATAACCCCGGGAGGGTTAGAAAAACTTAATTGAAAAACTGTGGTTGATCATTGCAGGTAAATAACCAAACAAATAACAACAATGTACATCGGCAGTCATTATAGCTTAAGGGAATTTTTGTATTGGACAAGAAGAGATATTTACTTTCTCATCATTGTGGCCATCGTACCAACAGTAGCTTTTCATATTTTTAAATGCTACTGGCTTGCTATCCCCTGGGTGCCCGTAGCATTGGTGGGTACAGCATCTGCATTTTTAGTGGGCTTTAAAAATACCCAAACCTATAACCGCCTATGGGAAGCGAGGCAAATTTGGGGTGCCATCGTCAACACAAGCCGTTCGTTTGCCATGCTTGTAAAAGATAATGTGCAGACCGGTAAAACAGTTCATCAGCAACTTTTTTACCGGCATTGTGCCTGGCTTACTGCTGTACGTTTTCAATTGAGGGAAAAAAGAACATGGGAAAACAGCGACAAACCATATAACAAAGAATACCGGCGTTTTTATAAAGTGCCCGAGTGGGAAAACTCACTGGAAGAAGAACTTAAGCAATATCTTTCTATAGAAGAATTGCAATACATCATTGGTAAAAAGAACCGGGCTACCCAGCTCATCAGCCTGCAATCGAAGCAACTGGCAGCATTAAAAGCGGAAGGAAAAATTGATCCGTTGTTATTTACCGAAATAGAGAATCAATTGATCAGCCTGTATGAACAACAAGGCAAATGCGAAAGGACAAAAAATTTCCCTTATCCAAAACAGTTTGCATCCATCAACTTATTTTTTGTATGGCTGCTGGTGATATTATTGCCGTTTGGTATGCTGAATGAATTTAAAAAGATGGGAGAGGATTTTATTTGGCTCAATATTCCCTTCAGCGTTATTGTGTCATGGGTGTTTGTGTCAATGGAACGGGTAGGCGAAGCCACGGAGAATCCTTTTGAAGGCGGCGCCAATGATGTACCCATCAGTACCCTGAGCCGTACTATTGAAATAGACCTGCGGGATATGCTGGACGAAACGAACCTGCCAGCACCGCTTACCGCAACACATAATATACAGATGTAACATTTTAAAAGTACTCAAATGAAAATTATACCATTAAG
>JAKQJG010000143.1 GCA_029561305.1 Bacteroidota bacterium
ACTTGTAAAAAATCCTGAGCCACAAACACCAGCCGGCAAGGCAGTAAAGCCAAATATATTAGTGGCACCTACATTGGGGGCTCTCCAGTTTGCCGTACCGGTGTCTTTTAAAGCTCCGCCCACATTATTCGAACCATAACAACGGATCAAAGCATCTACGTCAAGGCTATCCGGAATACGCCATCCTTGTGGTGCAAGCCCACGGGGATCATTCACAGCATACCAATTATATAGTTTGCCATATTTTGAGTAGCTAACCGAATCATTGTTATACCAGCACCATGCTCCCATTGTTGAATTTAGCCAGGTGGTTCCATCGGTCACCTGGGGAATTGGATCGCCATTGCGGTAGGCAGATACCGACAGATTCTTGCTCATCCATACCTGGTTGCAAATAACAGTGGATGGTTGGGGTGACACATTATTTATTACCACACCACTTGCTATAATAAAGTTTGCACTCGTAACAATAAGGCTTGCACCGGGTGATATAGTCTGCGATATATCAAGTATGCAGGAGTCTCCTTCGGCAGGTGCGATATAAATATATGAACCAGCTGGAAGTGGATTGGGCGGGATAATATTGTTTTCCCAGTTAGCGGGCGTGCTCCACAAGCCATTACCAAGGAAACGATAAAATTGTGAATGTGCTTTTTCAAATACGAATACAAGTAAAAAGAACATATAAAGTTTCTTCATAAAAAGGGTTTAGAGGGTAAAAATAAATGAATCACGGGATATGAGGCCAGGCAACTTATTTATGTAATACCGATTTCCGTTGCTGGCTACTTATGAACCAGCACCTGTTATTAAATAGCAACGGCAATGCCTTACAGGTGGGCCTTTCAAACGATTGTTGAAATAAACAAAGGATGCAACTTAAAAACGATGCAGGCAAACCCCAACCATTCCCCTCCATCTTTGTTTCCTATCTTTACACTTTACAGGAGTACAACAATGGCGAAACAAAAAAAGACCCCTACAGAAAACACAAATAGTATAAATGGTTCTGGAAGCTTACAGCGTACCGAACCAATCGTTCCCAACGAATTTATTGAAGTGTTTGGTGCAAGAGAGCACAACCTGAAAAATATTGACATCAGCATTCCCAAAAACAAACTGGTAGTGTTTACGGGTGTGAGCGGCAGCGGTAAATCGTCGCTGGCATTTGATACCATTTACAATGAAGGACAGCGGCGCTACATGGAGAGTTTTAGCGCTTATGCCCGCCAATTTGTGGGTGATATGGAACGTCCGGATGTAGACAAAATAACCGGCCTTAGCCCGGTGATCAGTATTGAACAAAAGACAACCAATAAAAATCCCCGGAGTACGGTAGGCACCGTAACAGAAATTTATGATTTTCTCCGCTTACTATATGCAAGGGTTGGTGAAGCATATAGCTACAACACCGGCAAAAAAATGGTGAAGTTCAGTGAAGAAGAAATTGTGCAGAATATTTTTGAAAAATTCAGCCATCAAAAAATAACTGTGCTGGCACCGTTAGTAAGGGGGCGTAAAGGACATTACAGGGAACTATTTGAAGACATCCGGAAAAAAGGTTTTGTAAAAGTCCGGATTGATGGCGAGATAAAAGACCTGGTACCCAAGATGCAGGTTGACCGTTATAAAATTCATGATATAGAAGTGGTGGTGGACAGGATGGCAGTTACAGATGATATGCAGTTTCGGCTTAGCCAGAGTGTGCAAAAGAGTTTGCAGATGGGAAAGGGGTTGATGTTTGT
>JAKQJG010000220.1 GCA_029561305.1 Bacteroidota bacterium
CCAGTTGCACCGGTGGGACCAATGGGACCAATTGGACCAGTCAAGCCTTGTATTCCTTGTTCGCCTGTTTCACCAGTTAAACCTTGTATACCTTGTTCACCTTGAGGACCTGTTGCACCTGTTAGACCTTGAATTCCTTGTTCGCCTTGCGGACCTGTTGAACCGGTTAAACCTTGTATACCTTGCTCACCTTGTGGGCCTGTTGCGCCTGTTAAGCCTTGTAATCCTTGTTCTCCTTGCGGACCCTCGGCACCGTTAATGCCAGCGATTCCTTGTTCACCTTGTGAGCCTGTTGCACCGGTTAAACCTTGTGTTCCTTGCTCACCTTGTGGGCCAGTTGCACCTGTTAGGCCTTGTATGCCTTGTTCACCTTGTGAGCCTGTTGCACCAGTAAAACCTTGTAAACCTTGCTCACCTTGTGGACCTGTTGCTCCAGTTAATCCTTGTAATCCTTGCTCACCTTGTGGTCCTGTTGCACCAGTTATTCCTTGTATACCTTGCTCACCTTGTATGCCTTGTTCTCCTTGCGGACCCTCGGCACCGTTAGTACCAGCGATTCCTTGTATTCCTTGTTCGCCCTGCGGACCTGTTGCACCGGTTAAACCTTGTATTCCTTGCTCACCTTGTATGCCTTGTTCTCCTTGCGGACCCTCGGCACCGTTAGTGCCAGCGATTCCCTGTATTCCTTGTTCACCTTGTGGGCCAGTTGCACCGGTGGGACCAATGGGACCAATTGGACCAGTCAAGCCTTGTATTCCTTGTTCGCCTGTTTCACCAGTTAAACCTTGTATACCTTGTTCACCTTGAGGACCTGTTGCACCTGTTAGACCTTGAATTCCTTGCTCTCCAGCTAATCCTTGTACTCCCTGCGGACCCACGGCACCGTTAGTGCCAGCGATACCTTGCTCACCTTGTGGTCCTGTTGCACCAGTAAAACCTTGTAAACCTTGCTCACCTTGTGGACCTGTTGCACCGGTTAAACCTTGTATTCCTTGCTCACCTTGTGGACCTGTTGCACCGGTTAAACCTTGTATTCCTTGTTCGCCTTGTGGGCCTGTTGCACCGGTGGGACCAATTGGACCAGTCAAGCCTTGTATTCCTTGTTCGCCTGTTGCACCAGTTAAACCTTGTATTCCTTGTTCGCCCTGCGGACCTGTTGAACCTGTTAAACCTTGTATACCTTGCTCTCCAGCTAATCCTTGTATTCCCTGCGGACCCACAGCACCGTTAATGCCAGCGATTCCTTGTTCACCTTGTGAGCCTGTTGCACCGGTTAGGCCTTGTATGCCTTGTTCTCCTTGCGGACCCTCGATACCGTTAGTGCCTGCGATTCCCTGTATTCCTTGTTCACCTTGTGGGCCAGTTGCACCGGTGGGACCAATGGGACCAATGGGACCAGTCACGCCTTGTATTCCTTGTTCGCCCTGCGGACCTGTTGAACCTGTTAAACCTTGTATACCTTGCTCTCCAGCTAATCCTTGTATTCCCTGCGGACCCACGGCACCGTTAGTGCCAGCAATTCCTTGTATTCCTTCTTCGCCTTGTGGACCAGTTGCACCGGTTAGGCCTTGTATTCCTTGTTCACCTTGTGATCCAGTTGCACCGGTTAAACCTTGTATACCTTGCTCACCTTGTGGTCCTGTTGCGCCGGTTGCACCGGTCGGACCAGTGGGACCAGTGGGACCAATTGGACCAATTAATCCTTGTAATCCTTGCTCACCTTGTGGGCCGGTTGCGCCAGTTAAGCCTTGTATTCCTTGCGTACCCTCGGCACCGTTAGTACCTGCGATTCCTTGTTCCCCTTGCGGACCCCGGGGTCCGGAAAGTGATGTGTTTACCCATGATGTACCATTGTAGTGATAAATGCCTGCAATACTGTCTGTTTGATAAATGAGCAGGCCTGCTGCAGGAAGTATAATCGCATTTCTTTGTGCTTGCGTCATTCGGGGCGGTAGAAATCCCTTACTGGTGGATGTTACTTCCAGTTTTGCAGACGCCTCGGGCGTTGAGGTTCCAATACCGATCTGCCCGTAGCAATTAAATAAAAGCAAGAAGAATAAGGGTGACAATGCCAGTTTCTTGTTCATAGGAAAATATTGATTTTTGATTGAGTTTAGCACTATCCATTTTCTTAAATTAAGATGTCACTTAAAATATTAAATGGTCAATGTTAAGCCGAAACGCATCAATCAATACTATATTTCTCTCTCAGAATGAAGATCTGGCAAAATGGATATTTATAGAAAAGGAACTACATGAGTGTAGTAAAAAAATGTACGAATACAGTGGTTTTACTTATTGAAAGCAAAAACGTAATACAGTGTTTAAAAGTATCCAGTCAACTCAACAGTGATGGTAAGTAAATAGAGCAGGAATTAAAAGTTATGTCTGTGTTAGAAAATAACAATGAATTACTATTGAGTGTTTGCCGGCTATTGTTTTATAACCTGCGGTTCTAATGTTACCGGTTTGTCTTTTACCTGGTTGCGCTTAGCGGCATATGAAAAAATCACAATCAAAAAGGAAGCACTAGCACCACTCACAAGTATTACGTTTGCCGCCAGCATCAAAATCAATTCGGAGGGATGGATGATCCCGAGACTGGAATGCGCACCCGGTAACAGCCTCCCCGGAGCTTCTGCAGAAAACATTGCCGGAAAATATATGACCCCGCAAATGAGTACCATAATTACAGAAAGTATTATACCTGCGGTGAGTGCCAGGTGGCCGGCTATCAGCATTGATGCTGACCGCTTACCTTCAAATGGGCGGTTGATTAACGTGTATGTATAATATCCTAAAACTCCTGTAAAGAGGAAGTTGCCTATAAATAAATAATAAAAGTTCTCGTACTTCCTGTTTTCGAGAAACAGTACCAGGAAGACTGTATATAATACAGTGGCGATGGCGCCGTAGATAAAATATTCTGTCAGGTGTTTATTATTATATAGTGGATTCTTCATACCAGGTATGTACAAAGAGTATTCCTTATTTATAGGCTGAAAGTTGTATTTGATAAAAAGAGATTCTCCCCTGATTTTTGCCACAGTTCCGGGAAAAAACACCCTGTTTTTTAAAATTTCGACAAAATCAGAACAGCAATTGCCTCGAAGGGAAATTTTTAATGGGCAAATTAATCCGCTTCCGTGGCAAAAAATCATTACCAGTTGCAATCTTTACCCTTTAGTAATAACTGTTTGCAGCATCTTTATTTGCGATAATAGCCGTCTCCAGGTAATATCAACCACAATAAGATAATAAAGTATCAGAATTGCGAACCGCTTATTTTATATTTACTCTACTTTAGCAAATGTGGCATATTGAAGGGTTTTGTTTCATTTCAAACTAAAAATCGCACTCATGATAAAGTTGTTTTTAAAAATTCAAATCACTTTAGTTATAACAGTGTGTTTATTATTATCATTTCAAAGTTTTGCGCAGCAAGAGCACAAGTCATATGTTATAAAAGAAAATACTGTGATTGTTTATCCCAATGAGAAACTGGCAGGTAATGCAAAAGTAATCCGGTTACAGGTGATGAATGATCATATTATTCGTGTAACCGCTTCACCTTCGAAAGATATCGCAGAAAAAGAAAGTCTTGTTGTTATACAAACACCTGGTACTGCAAAATGGGAAGCCAAAGAAGCAGACGGTAAATTGATCCTGGCCACAGCTGCTATTAAAGCCATTGTAGATATTTCAAACGGCGCTGTGTCTTTTACAGATCTGGCAGGTAATACAATAATTGCGGAAAGGGCAATTACGGGAAGGAGTATTGCATCCGTACTGCTGGAAGGGGAACCACTGTATGCAGTCAGGCAAACATTTGAAACCGCTGCTGATGATGCTTATTATGGTCTTGGCCAGCACCAGGATGATGTTTGGAATTACAAAGGGAAGCAGGTTGTTTTTTTTCAAAACAATACAGAGGTGGCCGTTCCTTTTTTAGTATCGGTAAAAAATTACGGCATTCTTTGGGATAATTATTCTTACAGCAAAGCAGGTGATGTGCGTCCATATCAAACTTTATCCGCCTTAAAATTATATGACAGGAATATAGTGGAAGGCTGGCTGACTGCTTCGTACGCCAATGACCGGAACAAACCGAAGGATATAGCTTTTGAAAAAGCAGAATCAGATATTGATTATCCGTTTTTAAATGACAGCAAATTAAAATTACCCAGAGAGTTTGCAGTAGATAAAGGCATGATCACCTGGCAGGGAAGTATTGCCAGCAATGCAGAAGGTATTCACCAGTTTAAATTCACTTACGCCGGTTATATAAAATTGTATATTGATGGAAAGTTGTTGCTGGATAAATGGCGGCAGGCCTGGAATCCCGGAACCGGCCTGGCTGATTTTTTATTTGAAAAAGGAAAAAAATATCCAATTAAAATTGAGTGGATACCAGATGGAGGTGAATCTTATCTTACCGCAGGTTTTCTGCCGCCTGCTTTAGAACAGGACAAGCATACATTTACTTTTGATTCTGAAGCCGGCAGGGAAATTGATTATTATTTTGTGCATGGAAAAAGTATGGATGATGTGATTCATGGTTACAGGCAACTAACGGGCAAGGCTACCATTGTTCCTAAATGGGCCATGGGGTTTTGGCAAAGCAGGGAACGGTACAAAACACAGGATGAATTGTTAGGTGTGGTGGCAGAATTCAGAAAAAGAAGAATACCACTGGATAATATTGTATTAGACTGGAGTTATTGGAAGGAAGATGACTGGGGCAGCCAGGAATTTGATGCGGCACGGTTTCCCAACCCCGACAGTATGATCGGTGTGCTGCATAAAAAATACAACACGCAGGTCATGATATCTGTATGGCCTAAGTTTTATGAAGGTATTACCGCGTTCAAACAGTTTGATGCCAAAGGCTGGCTGTATAAAAGAACCATTGCAGAACCCCATAAAGATTGGGTAGGGAAGGGCTATGTGTCTACCTTTTACGATGTGTTTAATGAAGATGCAAGAAAGGGTTTTTGGAAACTGATACATGACAAGATCTATGTGAAAGGAATTGATGCCTGGTGGATGGATGCCAGTGAACCGGATATACTCTCCAACTCTTCTGTAACTGAGCGGAAAAAACAAATGTCGCCTACTGCATTGGGTACTGCTGCAGAATACCTGAACGCCTATCCATTACAAAATGCTAAAGGAATTTATGAAGGACAAAGAAGTGTGGATGCCAACAAAAGGGTTTTTCTTTTAACGAGATCCGGCTTTGCAGGTTCACAGCGCTATGGTGCCACCATCTGGAGTGGGGATATTGCTTCCCGTTGGGAGGATATGCGGACACAAATCAGTGCCGGGTTGAATTTTTCAATCTCGGGCTTACCCTACTGGACAATGGATATTGGTGGTTTTTCTGTGGAGAAAAGATTTGAAAAACCAAATGAAGCAGACCAGGCTGAATGGAGAGAGCTGCAAACACGCTGGTTCCAGTTTGGCGCTTTCGTCCCGCTGTTCCGGGCGCATGGGCAATTCCCTTTCAGGGAGATTTATAATATTGCACCTGAAACACATCCTGCTTACCAGAGTATGTTGTATTATAATAAACTGAGGTACCGGTTGATGCCTTACATCTATTCACTTGCAGGCCATGCTTACCATCACGACTACACGATCATGAGGGGGCTGGTGATGGATTTTAACAATGACACAGCTGTACAGCGTATTGGTGACCAGTTTATGTTTGGGTCATCATTGCTGATCAGCCCCGTGTATACCTACAAAGCAACCAGCCGTAGTTTGTATCTTCCTGCCGGGCAGGGATGGTATGACCTGTACACCGGAAAATATAATGAAGGCGGTAAAAAGATAACGGTGGATGCACCTTATGAACGTACACCGGTTTTTGTAAAGGAAGGTTCTATTATTCCCACAGGTCCAGATATCCAGTACACAGCTGAAAAACCAGCAGACCCCATTACTTTGTATGTGTATGCAGGTAAAGATGCTTCCTTTACTTTATACGAAGATGAGAACGGGAATTATAATTATGAAAGAGGTGCTTTTGCCGAGATCCCTATCAGCTACAATGAACAAAATAGCAGTATCACGATCGGGGAAAGAAAAGGAAAATTTCAAGGTATGATCAAAACAAGAACCTTTAATGTTAAACTGATCAATAAAAATAGTCCGGCTGCTATGGACTTTAACGCTGTCATGCTTACAACAATTAAGTATAGTGGAAAGATGTTAACAAGGAAATTGTAATTTGCTAAGTTGCTTCGCTGCAGATAATTCAACCCAGTAAATGAAAATAATTTATGAAGAAGCTTTTATGTGTGCTGTTTTTATATTTCATATCGGCTGTTGTTATTGCACAGGTTGCAACTACGCAAAAGAGTTCGTGGATCTCTCTGCTGGATAAAGATCTTTCAAAATGGGACACCTATCTCAGTTACAGGCACAAAGATGGATACAATGGAAAAGTTCCGGTAGATGACAAGGGCGATTCTGTTATTCCCTTTGGATACAATAAAAATGAAGGCAGTGTTTTTAGTATGATTCAGGAAAATGGCCAGCCGGTTTTAAAAGTAAGCGGGGAGATTTACGGCTGTGTTTTTACCAAAGAAGCCTATGAAAACTATCACTTAAAACTAAAAGTAAAATGGGGTATAAAAAAATGGGAACCAAGAAAAGATAAGTTGCTCGATGCAGGCGTGATCTATCATTCACAGGGACCGGCGGGAGCTGATTACTGGAGAGCGTGGATGCTGGGCCAGGAATTGCAGATAATGGAAGGACATATGGGTGATTACTGGAGCATTGCGAATTCTGCTATAGATGTAAAAGCGTTCATGTCAGAAGGGAGTATGAGTGCCGTTGCCAGCGAAAGACAGCCTTTTTTACCGATGGGGGCAGGTACAGGAAATACCGGTTTATGCATGCGCAGCGCAGATCATGAAACTACCGATGGCGGTTACACGACAATTGAATTGATCTGTTTTGATGGTAAAAGCCTGCATATTGTAAATGGCCATGTGGTAATGATACTGGCCAACTCCAGGTATTGGGATGGCAAAGCCTATCAACCCCTTACCAAAGGAAAAATACAATTGCAAAGCGAAGCTGCTGAGGTATATTATAAGGAGGTGCAGATAAGGAAGCTTACCGCATTGCCAAAAGAATATCTTGCTTACTTTAGTTCAAAATAAAAATCAGAATATGAAAAATAGAAAATTTGTTTTGTTATTGCTGTCCGGTTTAATTAGTCTCATTGTTGTTGCGCAGGATAAGAAGCAATTCAATGCGTTATTGGTTACTAAAACAAGCGGCTGGCATCATGAATCTATTAATGAAGGAGTTGCCGCTATCAAAGCACTGGGCGTAAGAAATCACTTTGAAGTGCAGTGGCACCAGGATGGAATGCCTGTAACTGATAAATACCTGGAGAATTTCCAGGTGATCATTCTCTTAAATACAACAGGCGACATTTTTAATGCGGAGGAACAAAAAGCCATAGAGAAATTTATAAAATCAGGTAAGGGTTTTACAGGCATACATAGTGCCTCCGATACAGAGTATGATTGGCCATGGTATACAAAAATGGTAGGCAGGATGTTTCGTATTCATCCACCCATACAAACGGCTAAATTGAAACTCACCAATAATACTTTCCCGGGACTGGAAGGTTTTAAAGACGGGCAGTACTGGACAGATGAATGGTATGAATTTGATGAAGAAAAAGTGACGGGTCTGAATTATATCCTTGCAGTGGATGAAACATCTTATGTGCCGCAAGTAGAATGGGCGCATAACAACAAAAAGGGAAAAGGTATGGGAAGCTTTCACCCGATCGCCTGGTACCATGATTATGATGGGGGCCGTTCTTTTTATACCGCCTTAGGTCATATGCCTGCAGTGTATAGTGAACCTGCATTTTTAAATCATATTTATGCCGGCATTTATTATGCTGCTACGGGAAAAAAGTAGGTCAGTTAAATTGTATCTTAAACTGTTATGTGAGTTGAAATGCCTTTCTACATCAATATCGGTGATTTTGCAGCTTTTGGGCTCTCTGGAAGCATGTGATTGCAGCTTTAGTTTTGAACTCACTAAAATTGTTGATGGTTTTTACAACCGGGAAGTGTATAAAAACAGGGGTAGAAAAGCATGAAAAGAAACAGATTTTTACGAGTGGCAAAAACGCTAACGGTTTTCCTTATTGTTTTTTTCAATTGGTCGGACAGCTTGTTTGCCCAGGATACTGTACGCAATGAAGAAGTAAAGCTGGTTACCTATCTTATTAAACAAAACCTGTTTCAAATTCCCGCTGCCGCCGCCAGCATAGACAGTACTTTGGTTAGTACACAAAAATTCAATTCGCTTGTGCCGGTTTTAAATACCATACCGGGTGTACGTATGGAAGAACGATCGCCGGGAAGTTACCGGTTATCCATCCGGGGCAGTTTGTTGCGGTCGCCTTTTGGAATAAGAAATATTAAGATATACTTCGACGAATTTCCCTTGACGGATGCAGGAGGTAACTCCTACCTAAATGCTATACCAGCGGAAGCGGTCAACAGGATCGAAATATTAAAAGGACCCGATGGCAGTCTCTTTGGCGCTAATTCAGGCGGTGTGGTGACATTGTTTTCACCCAGGAATAAGAACGGAATATCTGCAGAGATCGCAGGCGGCAGTTTTGGTTTGTTTAAAGAGAGTGTACGTTATTCTCATGCCAATGAAAAAAATGATTTTACGGTATTGCAGGGTTATTATGTAAATGAAGGTTACCGCAAGAACAGCCGTATGCGGCGTTTTTATTTGCAGGGCTCTAACAATTGGCGTTACACGAAAAAGAATGAATTGAGTTTGTTGTTTTTCAGCAGCAGTTTATATTATCAAACACCGGGAGGACTTAATAAGGCCCAGTTTCAGCAGGATCCCAGGCAGGCCAGGCAGCCAACTGCCACACTACCAGGTGCCGAAGACCAAAAAGCGGCAGTATATAATGATATGTTATTTGGTGGTATTACCCATTCATCGCAAATAAGTAAGTATGTAAAACATGTAATCTCTCTATTCGCTTCTTCAGTTGATTTTAGAAATCCGTTCATTACAAATTATGAAGAGAGAAAGGAAAAGAATATTGGCGCCAGGACTTACTTTATTTTTAGCAGTAACAGGGCAAAAAAAATAAGCTGGGAGTATAATATCGGGGCAGAGTGGCAACAATCAAAAGTTTCAGTAAATAATTATCAAAACAGGTCTGGAGATAAAGGAGCGTTGGTTGCTTTTGGTAAAATAAGTACGCAGCAATATTTTATTTTTAACCGGGCCAGGTTGAATCTTTCGGACCGTTTTATTGCTGAAGCAGGACTGAGCTTTAATAATTATAACTACCGGTTTACCGATTCTCTTGTGTTGGAAAAAAGATTTCTTCCGCAATGGATGCCAAGGCTTGCCCTCAGTTATGCAGTTACCAATACTATTGTACTTCGTTCTTCACTTAGCAAAGGATATGCACCACCTACTACCGCAGAAATACGTCCATCTGATAACAGGCTGAATACATTACTCCAGCCAGAAACCGGATTAAATACTGAGATTGGTGCACGGTATTTTTCGCTTAATAAAAAATGGTGGATTGATATTTCACTGTATAAATACCAATTGAGCAATGCGATCGTACAGCAACAAAATAATGCGGGGGTGGAGTTTTTTGTAAATGCAGGCGGCACCAATCAACGTGGTGTGGAAATGCAAAGTTCTTATCTTTTTATATCACCTCAACAGAATAAAAAAATTCAAAAGCTTTTATTGAGCAGCAGTGCAACTTATGCTGATTATATTTTTAGCGATTATGTGACGGCTGCAGGAAATAATTCGGGGAACCTGGTTACGGGTGTGCCCAAATTTACCCTTGTCAATAGTTTTGTGTTTGAATGTAAAAACGGTTTGTTTGTATACCTGCAGCATAATCATTCCGCATCCATACCTCTGAACGATGGCAATTCGGTGTTTGCAGAACCTTTTGATATACTACAGGTAAAAGCCGGTATCGATATGAAAATTGATAAAATGTTTTCAGCAAGACTGACCATCGGGGTTGACAATGTATTCAATGAAAAATACAGCCTTGGAAACGATCTGAATGCTGCAGCAAACCGGTATTACAATCCAGCACCAATGAGGAATTATTTTGTTGGCATTATTTTGTCAAGATGATGTGGATTTTGTCCGGATTTTTTACGAACAAGGTTTGAATAACCTTGCAAGCTGCTATGCAAATGATGAGTTGCAGTATTTTTCCTGCAGCATATAATGAATTGCATACATATTATATAATTCACAGAAATTTTTTAGCGGCTTACTGCTTGAGTATAATTAATAAAAGTAAATTAACAGCCTGTACATGGTAAACCGTATCATTAGGACTACATTCGCGGCATTATGGATAGAGAATTGGTTTTGTGTGGGCTGGTTATCGTTGGGTCGGTCATCTTTTTTGTCTTCTTTCACCGAAGGAATTCAAGGCCAAAGTAAACTCGTAATTACAAGATAACATTACAGTAATTGCAAGCCGAATACTTTTTTTAATCTTATGATATCTACGGAAAAAAAATTAGAGCGCTCCGTTATTTTTTTTCTGCCTGGTAAAAATCTTTGATTCTGATAAAGATTACTAATCAATTTTTACTTGTGTAATTACAGTTACTTCAACTATAATTTGCAGTGTGCCAACTCAAACGTAATCACATTGATAAATGATACTTTAAGGGTACAATATTCCCAAATTCATTAAAATTGTTTAGTTCTTTTTCGTTGAGTTTAAAGTAAAAAGCTCCCCGTCTTGAACCAGCTTTATCTTTCTCAGGTAATTTCACCAGGATGTTGGATTGTTTGAGTTTCCGGTCTATATTCCTTCTGTCAAACTGAATATTAAATACCTTTTCATATAGTGTGTGCAATTGCAAAATCGTGAATTTGTCGGGGAGTAATTCAAATAACAGTGGTTGTTTTGCGGCCCTGTATTTTATTCTTTCTTTTGCAAACTCCAGTATTTTAGCATGTTCAGCGATCAGTTCAGGAAGCTTGTCAATAGGAAACCATTTGGCGCAATCTTCTTTTTCAACCGGCTGTTTATACTCCTGTATTTTTATCAAAGCAAAATATGTAAGTGAGATTGTTCTTTGTGTTGTTTCCCTTCCTATGTCTGTGAAGGCATATAATTGTTCCATATAAATATTGTCGTTTGCTGTAAATGATTTGAGTACCTGTTTGGCCGCTTCTTCAGCACTTTCATTTTCATTTACGAAACCTCCAACAAGGCTCCATTTATCTTTAAAAGGTTCATACATTCTTTTTGAAAGTAAAATATTCAGTCCACAATCGTTGTAGCTGAACAGTACGCAGTCTACAGCAAAAAAAAATTTCTTTTGATCGGAATAAAAACTCATTGGTTGAAATATTGAAACTTATATGAATTTATTATTTTGAAGTCCCTCTTTTTATGCTTTACTAGTTCAGCTGCTTTACCACACTGGCGATAGCGTCTCCGGCCTTTCCTGTACGCTCAATATTAAACCTGTTATTTTCCTCAATCATCTTCCATAAACATACCTGATTTGCGTGTATGGTGTACCGGGAGTAGTTATATCAACCATCGACAAAAGACCTTCTGCATTGTAGGTTCTTTCATTTTCATAAGTACTGATGTAATCAAAAGTAATGGTGCCGTTTAAGTCTCTGTCTATGCTATGGTTCACTACTTTTTCCGGCATATTTTGGTACTGTGCCGCAAGCAAGGTTTCAAAGTAGCCCGCCCATCCGTAATAACTCATCACACCACTAAAATCCAGCGTTTCATTGAGGATGGCAGCATTTGTAAAATCGGCTTGGTTTGGAAATGACTTAGCATAACTGAAAACACTGTGGTTTTCAGAAGTTCCGCC
>JAKQJG010000145.1 GCA_029561305.1 Bacteroidota bacterium
TTTAATGGCCAGCACGGTAAAATACTGGTAATTGATACCCAATCTTTTTTCGCCATTCTTCAGTTCATTTTCCACCACGGCATCAGGGAATATTTTTTGTACATCCTGCGCCATAAAGCCATTGCTGAACCTGTCGGTTGGCTGGTTGTCAAGGTAATGATATTGATACGCCTGTAATTGCAGTACATTGTTTAATACAGGCAGGTAAGGGGTAATGTCTTTTTTCAAACGCCTGTCGCTGTTTGAAGTATAAGCGCCTGTTACATTATCGAAGGATCCCTTTAAAGAACCATTGTAAAATAAATTGAAATTGGATACACTGCCATCAATATAAAAGTCCCAATGATTGGTACTGTTG
Source organism: Bacteroidota bacterium (assembly GCA_029561305.1). GTDB lineage: Bacteria > Bacteroidota > Bacteroidia > Chitinophagales > Chitinophagaceae > Ferruginibacter. The sequence continues at coordinate 359 of JAKQJG010000145.1, forward strand.
GATGCTTCCACACCAATAGCGTTTTGAAAGCCCTTTTGCTTTATTTGGAGGCGGCTGTCATCGTTGGTTGTTAATGGCACTTTGCCAATACCCACTTCACCATTGCCGGTAATACGCATCAGTTCTGTGCTGGTATTTGCGCTGCTGCCGGCGTAAAAAACATGGCTGCTTGTAAGGGCTGCCGCCTGGTAGCGCATGATAAATGCATTAATGCCAAAACCATTGTACTGGTTATCGTTGTCGGCGTCTTCAAGCAACACAACTTTCCTGTTTCCTAACCTGTTTGGAAGCTGAAGATCGCCGTGGGGTGTAGTGGTGCCAATACCAACCTTGCCATCGGTTAGCGTCATGGCATCAACAAAGAATGGTCCAGATGCAAGCGTTTGAAAAGTCATTTTTGCATCCGTATAATTATTGGAGGTATAATAGGATTTTATTCTTCCTGATGGCCCTGGACCGCCAGAAGAAAAATTAGACCGGAACTCTATTGCTGATGTAGTTGCATCTCCAAAATTTGAATTGCCTTCAATAATCAGTTGCGAAGCATTGGCATCGGTGCTGGCATTTTTTAAATGCAGCAAACCGCCAGGCGAAATGGTACCTACCCCCAGCCTGCCACCAATGGACAAAATTTTATTGCCAAACTCACCATATATCAACGCCTGGTCAGGGCCATTGTCGGAGTTTTCAATATATAGTTTATTGGAACCAGTTTCAAAATAGCCGGCTCTATGACCCAAAAACACGTTTGCGAAGCCCGTATTGTTATTGCCTGCGTTCCTGCCTACGGCAACGTTGTCGTTGCCGGATACGTTGCTAAACAAAGCATTTAACCCGATTGCAACATTGCCACTTCCGTTTTCCAATGACCCTAACGAATTTTCACCAAAAGCAGCATTCCCAGTGCCTGACGAATTAAAAAACATGGCATCGTAGCCAACGGCGGTATTATCGTTCCCACCCGAATTAAAGCGCAATGATTGTACACCTATGGCTGTGTTTTTTTGACCATCTGCGTTATCTGTCAACGATAAATATCCCATTGCAACATTTCTAAAGCCGGTTTGGGTGAAATTACCTGCTTCCCTTCCCAAAAAAGTATTCAGCCGTATAGGGTCTATGCTTCCACCATTCAGATTATTTACCCTGAAGCTGAGTGCTGTATTATCTGTAGTGCCAATAAAATTTATTGCTGCATTGGTGCCTGCATTTCCCCTGGTACTCCAGTCACTACTGGCAGTGGTATTGCCTTTTAAAAATATCCACGCTGCAGCATTGTGATAGGCAAAGGCAGCCGAATCGGTATTATATACTAATAACCCATTGGCAGGTGATGCGATGGCAACCATTTGTGCATTGGTAAGCCTTGGCACTAATATGCCTTTATTAGAAGCTGTTATATCCAACATGGCAGAAGCGCTGGGAGAATTGGTGCCGATACCAATATTTTGTGCATTAGCTGAAAGACAAAACAATGCAGACAAAAAGAGGAGTACTTTTTTCATTTCAACAAAAATTTTATTAACAATTGGATCCGGTAACAGAAGTCCTGTTTAGCTGATTTTCTTTGAGCCGGAACATGGGAATTGAGAGGATGCTGGATAGATAATATTGGTTTTAAAAGTAGCATTTTAAACGAGGATTGCAAAATGATGCTTCCTTATCTTTATCGCATGACAAGGATCGGATTGATATCAGACACACATGGTTATTTGGACGAAAGCGTTTTCGAACATTTCAACAACTGCGATGAAGTATGGCATGGCGGGGATTTTGGCGAAGGAGGTTTGGCAAAGAGGATAAAGGAGAAAAAGAGTTTAAAAGGCGTTTATGGCAATATTGACAGCGATGATATAAGAGCTGAATTTCCGGAGCAGCTGATTTTTATGTGTGAAGATGTGAAAGTGATGATCCGGCATATTGGCGGCTACCCACCTAAATATAACCCCGAAACAAAGAGAGAGCTGCTAATTCATCAACCACAGCTATTTGTTGCGGGGCATTCACATATTTTAAAGGTGATGTACGATGACAAACTGCAGTGCCTCCACATGAACCCTGGCGCAGCAGGTAAACATGGCTGGCATAAAATGAGGACGATCATACGGTTTGCTATTGATGGCAAGAATATCCGGGATTGCGAAGTGATAGAATTGGGAGAAAGAGGTAAATCATGAGATGAACCCTAAAAAGGAAAGTAACGACCTACCTGGGCAGTACGCTGATCACTCCCTTTTGAGACATATGGTTAGCTTCTAAATCCCGTAATATAAAGTGCCAACCGCTATTTTGTACTTTACCTGTTTGTTCAATTTATTTAACCGGATTATAATAATTTTCTCCACTAACAAAGAAATCTCAAAAAAATTGCAGATTTTGCATACGTAAACAGCCGGATTACACGTTTCATATTATGTTAAAGCGTGATTTAAAAAATCAATAGAATCATTCGCTCATTTTATTATAAAAAAATTCTTTAGCCGGCAATGAAGAATGCTTGTTACCACAAAGTAACTTGCTCACAACACTATCCTCTTTAGAAATTCCTGATCGAATTAAACTGAAATGCGTTTATTCATCGTTCATTAAATTTGAACAGCTTTTACTCAATAAAACACTTAACCTTAATTTTAAACCATGTTGGGCAAGTTTAGTTTCTACCTGATAGACCTGTTAAGAGGCACCAGCATTATGAAGGCGCTGAAAGAGCTGCATGTTCATCAGTACCTGCCTAAGAATGAACTGGATGCCATTCGCCAGGAGCGCCTGGATAAATTGTTTGACCTGGCGACACACGCTGTACCTTTTTACAAAAATTGCCGTAGTTATGAGGAGGCTCCTGTGCTTTCAAAAGCAGCAGTAATGGAGCGGTACAATGAATTTTTTGTTACCCCTTCCAAAAAGAAATTATCTAAAAAGACTACCGGAGGTTCAACCGGCGTTCCTTTTGCGTACTATACTACAAAGGAATCAGTATCTTATATGTGGGCATCCATCATATTCAGCTGGGAAATGTCGGGCTATAAACCAGGTGAAAAAGTAATGTTCCTGGCAGGCACTTCTCTGTATAAAAACGACTGGAAACATAAACTGTTTTATAAATTATTGAATGTGGATGTGCTATATGCATCACCATTGAATGATGAAACTATGAACCAGTATGCAGGCGCTATAAAAAATCAAAAAGCGTCCGTAGTGTATGGTTATGCTTATGCCATTAATACCATGGCCGAGTATTTAAACAGGGTGAACAAACATCAGTTTCCTGATTTGAAAGGTGTGGTATGCACAGCCGAATTATTAACAGATTCTGCAAGGGCAAAAATTGAAAAAGCTTTTGGTGTACCGGTGTTCGATCAATATGGCTGCAATGAAGGTGGAATTTCTGCATTTGAATGTGAGCATAAAACAAAGCACCTCATCAGCACGAGGGCTATGTACGAAACAAATGCGAACGGGTGGCTTATCAGCACTGATCTTTTTAATGACGGATTTGTAATGCTGAAATACAATACCACCGACCTGCTGGTATTTTCCGATAAACAATGCAGTTGCAAAAGATCGTACCCGGTAATTAAGGAAATGATTGGCCGTACAAATGATGTGGTAGTGGATATGGACAACAAAGTTTTTCATGCTTCTTTCTTTGGCATCACGCTGTCAAAAGACAGCAGTATACACCAGTACCAGGTTACTTTTGATAACGACTCTCTTGTCCTGAATATACACAGCGAAGAACACAATGAACAGCATTTTGGAGACATCTACATTCCTAAAATAAGAGAGCATGTAAGGTTTGGCAATTACACTGTTGTAATGAACAGACCTTTTGAAAAAACGCCGAATGGAAAACATAAGGAGGTTGTGGATAAAAGAAAAGTAAAGACGAAAGTTTACACCGAATAAGTGTTACTTATATTTAATTTGCCAGGCGCCTTAAGCTGCCACAATAATAAAACCCGGGAAAATCCCGGGTTTTATTTATACTAACTGTAAGGAATATATTATTTCCCTTTAACCATCCGCTTTGTTGCCACGCCATCTTCCGTAACCAGCCGCACCATATAAACACCACTGGCAAGTGAGCTGAAGTTGAAACGCACCACGTTGGTTCCCGCAACAGAGACAGATGTTTTCAGCAACATTGTTTTACCCAGCATACTGGTAACCGCTATTTCAAACCTGCTGCCTGCTTTGACCGAATTGAAAGAAACTACCGCTTCGCCCTGGGCGGGGTTTGGATAGACCGTAAGTGAAGATATTACTTCATTCATACTTTCATCATCCAGGATTGACCGGCTGTTTGTAATGGTTTGAGAAGACGATCCTGGTCTTGATGTTACAATCGACACCGCCCTGTTCACCCTTGGCCCGGTACCGCAATTGTTTACAATATCACAACTAACGTTTCCGCCTGTACTACCAAAGTTTACCGTGATGGTGCTGGTACCCTGGCCGCCCGCTATGGATGAACCTGCCGGTACAAGCCAGTTGTATGTGGCACCCGCAACCTGTGGTAAACTATATTGT
>JAKQJG010000149.1 GCA_029561305.1 Bacteroidota bacterium
TCATACACACATAACTGGCTGGCTGCATCGCAAAGTGCTGTGGATGGATCGGGATGCGTTTCAATAAATACACCATCTACTCCTGAAGCCACCCCTGCCCTGCTCAACACGGGCAAAAATTCCCTGTTACCACCTTTGGCATCAGAACTTGGGATACCATATTTACGAACAGAATGGGTAATGTCAAATACTACGGGGTAACCAAGCCTGCCCATATGATAAAAACTGCGTGGATCAACTACCAGGTCATTATAACCCATTGTAAAACCGCGTTCGGTGAGGATGATCTGGTCATTCCCACTTTCAACACATTTGTTAACCGGGTGTTTCATATTATCCGGCGCTAAGAATTGCCCGTGTTTGATATTGATCACCCGGCCTGTTTTTGCAGCGGCTACCATCAGGCCTGTCTGCATGCATAAATAGGCTGGAATTTGCAACACATCACAAACCTCTGCCGCTGCTGCCGCCTGGTCGGGATAATGAATATCGGTGAGAACGCTAAAACCGAATTGTTCTTTGATCTTGGCCAATATCCGCATGCCCTCTGCAAGACCCGGACCATTGTAATATTTTAAACTGCTTCGGTTATCTTTTGAAAAAGAGGATTTAAAAATAATAGGGATATTGAGTTTGGCGCTTACTTCTTTTAACTTTTCTGCCGTCCGCATCATGATACCTTCATCTTCTATCACGCAGGGGCCAGAAATCACAAACAGTTCGTCTGCTCCACATTCAATACTGCCTACTTTTACTTTTTTTGTACTCATGGTTAAAATCTTTTGTATAAATCTTTAATGGTGTCCAATGTAATTTTCTCTTTCCAGTTTGTACCAATAGCATGATTCCACATATGCGGTAAGTTGTAAGCCACCTGTGCCATGGCAGTTATCGTTTCGTCACTCCAGTTTTTGCATAACCCTGTTGGTAACACCACATTGTGCTGCTTCAGCATTTGCTTTAATTCCTTTACACCTTCTTCATAGTAATCTTCTAAATGCTGAAAGGCAAGACAGTTGGCATAGCAATGTTTTTCATGCAGAATTTTTGACAAGCCGTAAGACAACGCATGACAAACACCTACTTCAGAATAGGTTAAACTCAATCCTCCCATCATGCTTGCCACCATCAGTTTATCATCATTTTCGGCGTTCTGCCCGGCTTTATCACCCAGGTAAATTTCACGGCACAATTTTAAAGATTGTTCCGCATAGGCGTGACTGTAAGCATTGTTTAAAGTACCGTTCTCACTTTCTATACAATGAATATAGGTATCCATACCGGTGTACAACCATTTATCTGTTGGAACAGATGCAATCAGTTCGGGATCCAAAATAACCTGGTTAAAAACTGTCCAGTCGCATTTTAAACCTAATTTTTTTTCCGGCCCCGTAAGCACCGCCGTCATAGAGACTTCCGCACCCGTACCAGAAATCGTTGGCACACCCAAATGATAAATGCCTGGCTTCTTTATCAAGTTCAATCCCTGGTATTGTGCGGAAGAACCTTCATTGGTAAACATCAATGACACTGCCTTTGCAATATCCATGATGCTTCCGCCGCCAATACCAATTACACCAGCAGGCAACCCTTTTGATTGGAGGACTTCGTCTCTTAACGCATCAATAAGTTCAGTGGTAGGTTCCTCAGGATCAACATCAATTAGTTTTACTACATCATTTGCTTCTGCAGGAATTCTTTTGAGCAACTCTCTTCCTGCAAAATAATTGTCTACCACAAACAAAAAGAAACCGGCGTTCTCATTTCTCTTCTCTGCAAGTATCCCCGCCATGTTATTAAAACTGCCGCGGCCAAAAACTACTTTGTCTATGTTTTTAAAGTTCTTGTGAATCATTAGAGATTTGACAATTTGATGATTTGGAAATTTGGTAATGACACAATTTAATTATAATGTACTTTCTTCGAGATTGAAAAACATTACTATTTGTCCATTATCAATTAACCGGTACCAAAACCTTTTCAACACAGGCGCTGATATTTTTTGCCAAAGCCTGTATCTCTTCTTCCGTCCAGGTGCAGCGGATACCAAAAGAGATCAACCGGCCAATCACTTCCTGTGATTTTGGCAAATCCAGGTTGTTATAATCCTGCGGTGCTCCCAGCACTTCCACCGGCAATGCAGACGCCGTTTTCAATCCTTTTACATGATGCCACTGGTTAATAAAATGGTACATGTTGGTAAACCAGTAATTAAATCCTGTAATGCCAGCTTTATTAAATTCATCCACCACCGCTTTTGCAGTAGTGGTATCAGGCAAAAACATATTCAGGAAGGTTGCTGAGTCACCTTCAGGGTCAGCCAGGGTTGCAAATGAAATGCCTTCCGTTTTAGAAAGCAATTCAACCAATAACTTTTTGTTTTTATTGTTACGCTGCACAATTTCGGGTACACGTGCTGTTTGTACTTTGCCAATGGCAGCATGTATCTCGCTGATGCGGTAGTTGAATCCAACGATAGGATGTTCTTCCATACCACGGTTGTTGCCAATATGATCGTGACCATGGTCGCTGTAAGAATCTGCTAACTTATAGGTTGCTTCATCATTCATCACCAATACCCCACCCTCACCTGCAGTGGCAATTTTAAAAAAGTCGAAAGAGTAGCAACCTGTTTTACCAAACAAGCCTACTTTAATGCCTTTAAAAGATGCGCCAAATGCCTGGCCGGCATCTTCCACCAATACCAGGTTGTGTTCCTGTACAATGGGCATGATCTCATCCATATTGGCCATGCCGCCACACATATGTACCAGGCAAATACCCTTTGTTTTGGGCGTCAATACTTTCTTGATGCCTTCTGCACTCAGGCAAAGTGATTCATCAATTTCTGCAAACACCGGTTTGGCGCCAACAAACAACACGGCTTCCACAGAAGCTACATAGGTGAAAGGCGGAACGATCACTTCATCCCCGGTGCCAATACCTGCTGCCGCCAGGGCGGTGGCTACTGCAGTGGAGCCGCTGCTGACTGCATGGGCATATTGTGCGCCGGTTACTTTTTTTACTTCTTCTTCAAATTCTTTTGCTTTCCAAATGCCTTTGCGCTGGGCGTCATGGTTATAGCGAAAAAAAATACCTGTCTCCATTACATCATTTACTTCTTTTCTTTCTTCGGCACCAAATAGTTCTGTTCCTGGCATGGTTGTATTGTTTAAGCCGCAAAAATACGGGTTAAATAAACTGAATGAAAGAATTAAGATTTGGCAATCCTATACAGCTTTATATGTAACTTCACGCATTGTTAATTCCTCTTTACTCTTGAATAAACAGCTGTGATAAAAACCAGGACCGTCATTCTGCTGCTGAGTCTGCTGATCCCTTTTTTGCTAAGGGCACAAGTTCCCGTTATCAGTTCTTTTTCCCCGGTTTCTGGTGGAGTTGGTACACTGGTTGTAATTACAGGGAGTAATTTTAGTACCGTTACCTCAAACAATACAGTATCATTTGGCGGCGTAAATGCATCAGTAGTAAGTGCGTCTACAGGATCACTAACCGTAGTTGTACCCCCCGGTGGCGCTTTCAAACCGATAAGCGTTACAGTCAACAAAAAAACCGGGTACAGTTTAGGGCCATTCCTGCAAACTTTTGACGGGGGAGGCGGCTTCTCTGCAACCTCTTTTTCAACAGGTAATAATTTTTCTACCGGCGCTTATCCCTACGAAATGGCAACTGCAGATTTTGATGCAGACGGCAAGCCGGATATTGCGGTAATCAATGCCAGTTCCAATTCTATATCGGTTTTAAGAAACCAGTCACAGCCAGATTCGATTTTACTCGGTAACCGGCAAGACCTTGCCACGGGAAGCTCTCCATATTCTATTACGGTGTGTGATTTTGACGGAGACGGGAAACAGGATATTGCTGCTACTAATTATGCGGCGGCCACTGTTTCAATATTCATCAACACCAGCAGCGCAGGAAACATCAGCTTTGCTTCAGGTATCAACCTGGCTACCGGCACTAACCCCGCAGCTGTGGCAACGGCTGATTTTAATCGGGATGGCAAACCAGATATTGTAGTAGCCAACAGGGGCAGTAATACTATTTCTGTTATAAAAAACACGACCAACAATGGAATAATATCTTTTGCAGCCGCAGTTTCAAGAATCGTGAGTTCATTACCAATCAGTGTAGCAACCGCAGATCTTGACGGGCTCGGCAAAACTGATATAGCAGTACTGCATTATGGTGGTACTGTGAGTGTTTTTAAGAACATTACTACAACAGATAGCATCATTATGGATGTTGCAGCCAATTTCCCTTCCGGAGGTGGCGCTATGGGCGCTTCTGCCTGTATGAATATATGCGATGCAGATGGTGACGGCAAACCGGATATCATTACTTCAAACCAAACCAGGCTTGAGTTCCTGAAGAACAATACCAATGGCGGTATTCTTTCATTTACCCAACTCTTAGGCCCTTCGCTATACACAAGAGACAGAAAATTTACCACAGGTGATATCAATGGCGATGGGAAACCGGACATTTTAATTGGCTTTTCGGAGATCGTTAATTATGCGATTGGTATTAAGAACATCAGCAGTACCGGCAACATATCGTTCAGCGGAGATTATCTTCAACTGGCTGCTGCGGGTGATCCGAAATTTGTGGCGATGGCCGATTTCAATATCGATGGCAAGCCGGATATCATAGCTGCCAACAGTACTACCAACAATATATCTGTCTTCAAAAACAAACTTGCCCCGTCACCGTCCATTATATCTTTTAGCCCCGCTTCTGCACAACAGGGTGATACCGTGACTATTTCCGGAACTGGCCTCAGCAATAGTAGCGACATCTGGTTTGGCGGTGTACCTGCTACGGCTATCATCAATGTGTCCGAAACTTCGGTAAAAGCGAAAGTAGGATATGGAAACAGCGGAGACATCATTCTTGCTAATGCAAATGGCACGGATACCATTGCAGGATTCACTTTTATACCGCCTGTACCTGACATTACGGGCATTGATCCTGCGTCTGGCACAAGTGGCACTTCAATCACCATTTTTGGAACGAACTTTTTGTATGCCAGCTCGGTTACATTCGGGGGAGTTGCTGCCAATTCCTTCTCTGTTTTTTCAGATACCAGAATTACTGCTATACCCGGGTCGGGAGCTTCAGGCTTTGTTACGGTAGGAACCAGCAGCGGAAAAGATTCTATTGACGGTTTTTCGTATTACCTGCCTCCCGTTATTACCTCTTTTGCACCCACCTTAGTCACCACGGAAGACACGGTAACCATTAAAGGACGGAATTTTAACGGCATCACAACCGTGTGGCTTGGTGGCACCCCGGCTGCATCTTTTTTCGTGGTATCAGATTCTGTGATCAGGGCTGTTGTAGGGGGGTATAACAATTCCAATGAGATTTATATTGCTTCCCCGGGAGGAGAAGCAACATTGCAGGGGTACAGTTTTTACACCCACCCTCCCGTTCTCTATTCCTTTACCCCCAATACCGGTGACAGTGGCACCCTGGTTACCATCAGGGGCAGATTCCTAACTGAAGTAACGGCAGTACAGTTTGGTGGAACGGCGGCACAGGCATTTACGATTGTAAATGATACCACTATCATCGCCACTGTTGATAATGGTACAACCGGCAACGTTAGTGTCACCAATAGCACTGCTACGATATCGCTTCCGGGCTTCAGTTTTATACCAACATATGCACCGCCGGTGATCCGGTCCTTTTCTCCTTCGGTAGCAGTGGCCGGAAGTACGGTAGTGATTACAGGCTCGGATTTTAGCAGCACGGCGGCTAATAACGTGGTGTTTTTTGGTGCCGTAAGAGCTACTGTCACCGCTGCCAGCGCAGGCAGTTTATCAGTTACGGTTCCGGCAGCGGCTTCTTATGGCCCTGTTACAGTAACGGTATTGCCTACCAATCTCACCGCGATTTCCAATGCTGTCTTCAGTCCTGTTTTTGCGAATGCGGATACATCGGCAGAGTTCAAATTCAAAGAAGAGGCAGCCCTGCTAACTGCAGGGGATCCACGAAGATCAGCGATCGCAGATTTTGACGGAGACGGGAAAGCAGATATTGCTGTTACCAACCTGGCAGCAAATACGGTATCGCTATTCAGGAATATGAGCGGCACCAGCAGCATAACCTTTAATCCGAAAACAGACTTTGCCACTGCTAATGCGCCCTTCGGCATTTCCGCTGCAGATATTACCGGTGACGGCAAACCCGATTTGATCCTCACTCATTTTCCTGATTTCACTGTTTCAAACGGTATCGGCGTTCTCAAAAACATCAGCACACCTGGAAATATCGCATTTGCCGATGAAACAAGTTTATCCATAGCCATGCAAACCCATTTCCGCACAATTGCTGTAAGGGACTGGGATTTGAATGGCAAACCCGATATTGCCGCCACTGATTTTGTACGCTTCTCCAATCCTGGCCCCTCCGCACCTGTATCCATTTTAAGGAACACGGGTTCCGGGGGAAATATTGCTTTCTCACCCGCACAGGATTATCTTGCTGCTACTTACAATCTCGACGCTATGTGCGCCGCAGATGTTGACGATGATGGAAAAACGGACCTCGTGGTAAGTGGACTTTATAACAGATCTGTAGCGATCCTGCGCAACACCAGCACTGGCGGCGTCATTAGTTTTGCCCAGGCCGGCACATACCCGATAGGCTACGAACCAGGCGGCCTCACAGTAGGTGATGCAAACGGTGACGGCAAGCCGGAAATATTGGTAACGCTGAAGGGATACAATGTGTTTGCCGTGTTTAAAAATACCAGTACCCCCGGCAATGTGTCTTTTGCTGCCAGGCAGGATATTAACTGCGGACCAGACCAGGAAGATATCAAATTGACAGACCTGGATGGTGACAGCAGGCCAGATGTTGTACTGACCAAACGTTATTCAACTGCGGTACACGCACTTGCTGTTTATAAAAATATAAGCACGGCTGCTGCGATTGCATTTCAATATCAAAATGACCTTAACACCGGCGTAAGTCCGCTACAGGTTAATGCAGGCGATTTGAATGCCGACGGCCGGCCAGACATGATTGCGGTAAACAGCGTGAGTAATACAATATCAATCTTCCGGAATCAAATTGGTTTACCGCCTGTGATCAATACCGTGTTTCCGTTGTCGGCGGCGGCGGGCGCAACCATAACAATAAAAGGAGAAAATTTCACCAACACTCAATACGTGAGCTTTGGCGGAATTGCGGCAGCTTCTTTTGTGGTAGTATCTGATTCTTTAATAACAGCAGTGGTTGGAAATGGTACCAGTGGAAACATAAACCTGATTTCCGCCAGCGGCAATGCACTCTTCCCTGGTTTTGTATTGCTTTCACCAAAGTACGTAACACAAAATGGTGCTGGTAACCGCAATGGAAGCAATTGGTCCAACGCATGGGGCGCAACCGAGTTAGCGGCCAATGTATACAACCAGCCTGAAGGTTCCAGTATTTGGGTTGCACGGGGCACGTACACACCGTCACGGGATCAAAGTGGCCAGGTAAACGCCAACAATACGCTGCACACATTTCACCTCCCGGCTGGTGTGCGGTTGTATGGAGGTTTTGCTGGCAATGAGCTCAACATCGGGGATAGAAAACTGGCACTGCTGCACAGTGTAAATAAAACGATATTCAGCGGAGACATTGGTACCGCCGGTTTACAGGACGACAATTGTGCAGTAGTGATCACCATTACCAATGCAGGGCAGGATGAAGCATTGGACGGCATTTCGGTGAGTTATGCAAAAAGCAATGCAGTAAGGATAACGATGAATTCAACAGCCCGCCTGCCAACGGCGCTGAAAAACTGTGTGCTGTCTGGCAACGGACCCGCTGATGCATCCCTTGTAATCAACGGAAATAGTGCAGCACTTGCGAAGGCTACGATCAGCCGCTGCATTTTCGTCAATAACAGTTCCTCAACAACCGGGGCCATAAGTGCTACCGGTGGCAGCCATATTATGTTGGATAACTGCGTGTTTTATAATAACAGTAAAACCGGTGGCGGCAATGGCGCAAGTTGTATTGATTTTTCGGGCGCAGCCGGTACTATCAACAATTGCAATTTTATTGAGAATAGCACCAACCATGCTGCCCCCAACGGTGCCTGTATCACAGTCAACAACGGAACCGACAGCATACTGATCAATAACTCGGTGTTCTGGAACAATTACAACAATAGTAACATTACGAATACACTGGTGGTGGCTGGCTCTAACAGGCTTTGTGTTAAGAACTGTCTTTTCCAGGCACAAACAGCCGGTACAGCGCCGGCGGTATCGGTTAACCTGCTCACGGGCAACCCCGATTTTGTGGCAATTGCTGATGCAGATGGTCCCGATAATATATGGGCCACTGATGATGATGGAATGCAACCGCTTCCATATAGCCTGTTGGTTGATGGTGGTAACAATAATGTTGTAACCGGCTCTGCCGATATCCTGAATAACCCGAGGATACAATTCGGGACCGTTGATATTGGTGCCTATGAAATACAGACCGGAACTATAACTCTTTGCCCCGGTGCCGGCACGGTTTTAAAATCAGGCATTGCAGGCAGCAGCTACCAATGGCAGGTAAATACCGGTGCCGGGTATACGAATATCGGCAACAATAGTTTTTATACGGGAACAAATACCAGCACGCTGCAACTTTTAAACACACCGTCATCCTGGTACGGATATAAATACCGCTGTCTGGCAGATGCCGTTTACAGCCGGGAGTTTGAACTGCGTTTTTCAAATAACTGGACGGGTGCAGCAAACAATCTGTGGGAAAATACGGCTAACTGGAGCTGCGGCACATTGCCCGATGCCAATACGGATGCTGTGATCAGTACAGGTAATGCTACTGTTACGTCGAATCCATCCGTAAAAAGCCTGTATGTACGGCCAGGCGCTTCGGTCACTGTAACACCCGGCTTCACGGTTACTGTTACTGGCGGACTTTTCTCCAACGGATCTTTGGGCGGCGCCCCCGGCAACTGTAATCCCATAACTGTAAACGGTAACTATAAACAAGGTGTACCGTTAAATGCAACCAACACTTTGCAGGTACAGGTAAACGTTACCGCAACCGGATCTTATTTAATTTTCACCAACAGTGCAAACGGCATCAGTTTTTCAAAGGCAGGAACCTTTACCAGCACAGGTTTACAAACCGTAATACTTGATGGTACCGGCACACCAGAATTTTACGGAGCTGCAACAATAACTGTATTGTACAACAGCAGCGCATGCATTGCCACTATCAATATCACGCAACGGGATCCCGACTACTTTCCGCTGGTAACTAACTCCAGCTGGAGCTATACCCATTCGAATAGTTTCGGGTCTGTAGATTCGTTGTATAAAAAATGTATAGCTACCAATATTACCTACAATGGCCAGCTGTACCGGCAGTTCACAGAAACAAACGAATTCCTGCTTGACTATAACCAGCCGTACAGGAAGAGCGGTACATCCTATTACCAGTATTTCAATAATTTTGATGACCTGCACAGCCTTTTGTTATTAAGCCTAAACGGAGAAATAAAATTCCTGGATGAAAACCTGCCCACAGGAGGAGTATGGGCAAATACTGTCAGGGGATGGATCAATGGCGGATCTCAAAACACTGTTATACAGGTACAGGGAAATATCGTTGAAAAAAATGTTGCTGTAACGCTATCCACAGGCTTAAATTTTTCGAATGTTACCAAGGTTCGGATGCTGTATTTCGATATGTCGTCCGGCACGCCATCTATTGCATATACAGAAGACCGGTGGTATGCACTTGGCATAGGCCTCGTGTATTATGCTTCCCGTGATCCTTTTGGTCCCTGTATCAGTTACAGTCTGAAGCGCTATAGCATCTACTAACAAAAAAAGATTTGCATGCGCAAAAGACCAAGCAATCTGTTTCTTTGAACGGCGAGTGCTGCATACCAACGCACATGCCCGTAGCAGACTCATCGCCTGGACAACGTTGGCCGAGACGGATGATTACACCGCAACTAACCTCCCCCTAAATAATTTCATAAAACTCCCCTATACCAATTAGTTTGTACTTTTGCCACCTTGTATGAAGAAAAAATTACTCACTGCGCTGCAATACTTGCTGTTCCTCGGTCTCGGTCTTTTTTTGGTTTGGTGGAGTATTGATAAAATGAGTGAGGAAGACCTGCGGGAATGTAAGGAAGCGCTGGTTTCTGCCCGCTACGTTTTGATCTTTCCTGTTTTTATCATCATCTCTGCCAGCCATGTAAGCAGGGCCATGCGCTGGAGACTGCTGATGAAACCCATGGGCTATAACCCCGGTTTGCTCAACACCTTTTTTGCTGTAATGGTGGGCTATCTCGCCAACCTGGCTTTTCCCCGCCTGGGCGAAGTGCTCAAATGCACCATCCTTGCCCGCTATGAAAAAGTACCGGCTGATAAACTGGTTGGTACCATCCTGGTAGAACGGGTGGTGGATGTGCTCTGCCTGTTAGTGGTTTTTGCCATTACCATTTTTACCCAGTACGATCTTATTGGACAGTTTGCCAAAGAAACTATCAGAGAGAATTTTTTAGCAGGTGGCATAAAGGCTTTGTTGATAAAAATTGGGATACTTGTTACCGTTTTAGTAATGCTATACTTTCTCGCCAGGTATATTTTCAGGAGGTTCAGTCATAATGGCTTTATCCTACGCATCAAAAGTATGTTTGAGGGTGTAAAAGCGGGACTTACCAGCGTAGGTAAGATGAAAGATAAATGGGCCTTTATTTTTCACAGTGTCTTTATCTGGTGCTGTTATGTTGGCGGCACCTACCTCGGTTTTTTAGCTACAGCAGGTACAGATCATTTACCTTTTATGGTGGCATTCCCGGTACTGGCTTTTGCCAGCATAGGTATGATCATTACACCCGGAGGCATTGGGGCGTATCCTAAATTTGTGCAGTCAGTTTTGGTTTTGTATGGCGTAAACAAAGGTATTGCCTATGCCAATGGTACGCTGCAGTGGATGGCGCAATGCGTCATCATCCTGGTGGTGGGATTTGTTTGTCTTGCTTTAATGCCCTATTTCAATAAAAAGAAGAAGGAAGTATGACCTACAGATCGCTTCAAGCGTCAGCTACATTGCTTAAGGGCTTTCCCAATTATAAAGAGCATAAAAAAACCGGCGCTTGCGCCGGTTCATATCTATCATTCTTCAAAAAATTAAAACGGAAGATCATCGGCTGCAGCCTCCGGAACAGGTGAAGCTGCGGCTGGTCTTGCTGCCGGCGTACTGGCTGGTGCTGCAAAACTATTATTGCCTGCATTGCTGTTTGGATTGTCTCCTCCCTGCCTGCTGCCCAGCAACTGGATATTCTGTACCCTCATACGTAATGTGGCGGCTGCCTGGTTCTCTTTGTTCATATAGGCATCTGCTTCTGGTGATCCTTCTGCATATACGGTGGTGCCTTTTGTAAGATACGGAGAGATGGCAGTACGGTCTGTCCAATAAGCACATTCCACCCAGGTGGTGCGTTCTTTTAAATTACCCTGTGAATCCTTATATTTTTCGCTGTGGGCCACGCTGAAGTTGATAACAGTTTTGCCGTTGATGTCTTTTACAATGCAATCTTTTCCCAGATTGCCAATTACCTGTAGCTTGATCATAATTGTGTGTTTTTAAATGTTTAGTGGATGTATCTGAATCGGTGAAATTATGAAAGGTTGAATGGTTGTTATTGACTAGTTATGCACGGGTTAAGATGGTTAGGGGTTTTATAGTTACAAGTTTTGAGTTATGGGTTTTGAGTTATGAGTTTCGAGTTTCGGGTTATGAGTTTTGAGCTTTGAGTTATGAGCTTTGAGCTTTGAGTTATGAGCTTTGAGCTTCATCCTTCGAGTTTGAGTTATAGGCAAAAAAATTCACAGAAACTCAGTTGGATTCTGACAATGAAACAGGCAAAAACAAAGTGTAGGCTCTATGCTGTTCTGCGACCAACTCAATTCATCTTTTTCTTGAGCGAACTCACCTGGTTCTGTAAATTATTCACCATACTGGCAAGCGAATCCATATCCCAACGTTGCTGCTGTGTTACTTTACTAAGTACCATTTGTGCATGCCACAATTCTACAATATCCTCCGCATTTACCTGGTAGGGCTGGTACTGTGGATTATCACTTACCAGGGTTAGTTTGGCTTTTGCCTTATTACTTTTTACGATTCTTTTATATACTATACCCTCGTTGCGGCTGACTACAATATATGCCTGGTTATTTTTCACATCTTCAGTGTCGTCAACTTTCTCACCAACGATAATACTTCCACTGGGTGTAGGCATCATACTATCGCCAATAATTTCAAAAGCCCGGTAATTACCACCGCTGAGCATGGGCAAGGTAAAGGTGTTCAATTCATCAATAAACTCGCTATCGGCATAACCTGCCAGGTAACCGGCCGCAGCTTTTACAGGTACAAAATGAATCAGGTTTCTATCCACCGTCATCATTTTTTGCATGCGCCGCTTGGCCAGGTAACTGCCGCCTGTATCGCTCATATCTTTCAGCATCAGTTCATCCAGCGTTGTTTTAAACATATGGCATACGGTTTCCATTACCTCCAGTCTTGGATCGGCCCTGTCTTCTTCGTAAGCGCCAATCAACGAACGCTTGATACCAAGTTTGTTGGCAAATTCTTCCTGTGTCCATCCCCTTAGTTTGCGGAGATATTTTAAGTTTTGACCTGCTTGTGACATAACCAGACTAATTTGATTAGCACAAACATACTAAACATTTTAGTTGCATCCAAATTTTTTTTTACTAATTTTTAAGCCATTGAAAATCTATGTCCGGATAGGGAAAATTTTTATAGGGATTACTAATGATTTGATGATTGATAAGATCGCCTGCTGAATACCCTTGCTCATTGCCTATTGACAATTGACAATTGCCTATTGCCTATTGCCCACTTGCCCTTACTTTTGCAAAAACTTTTACTATGCAAACAGTAGCAGCAATACATAACATTTTACGATGGGCAGTTTTGCTCTTTGGTGTCCTTACTTTAATAAATGCATTATCCGGTACTCTAAAAAAGCGTGTATTTACAGAAAGCGATAACAAAAGCAATCTCCTGTTCATGATCAGTTGTGATATACAATTGCTGCTGGGTCTTATACTGCTCTTTGGAAATTCATGGATGAGCAGGATGTCCAATTTAAAAACAGATGTATCCGTACGTTTTTTTGTAATGGAGCATGGCTTTATGATGATACTTGCCTGGATACTCGTGCATGTGGGAAGGGTGGCCGTAAAAAAAGCCGGTACGGATGCAGCCAAACACAAACGCATGCTGATCTATTTCGGCCTTGCACTATTACTCATCCTGGTTTCTATACCATGGCCGTTCAGGCAGCCTGGCATTAGCAGGCAACTGCTGCCCGGTTTTTAAGGTATACAATTTTAATCAGCAACTATGGCGAAAGCAAAAAAACAACCAGTCATATTGATAACCAATGATGACGGTATAACGGCGCCGGGCATACGCAACCTGGTGGAAGCTGTAAAAGACATAGGGAAAATAGTGGTGGTGGCACCTGACAAAGCCCAAAGCGGTATGGGGCATGCCATCACCATCGGCCAGCCTTTGCGAATGACAAAGATGGATACATTTGGAGATATTGAAGCATGGCAAACCAGCGGTACCCCGGTAGATTGTGTAAAGCTGGCGGTGGACAAAATTCTGCATGGCAAACCTGATCTTTGCCTGAGTGGTATCAACCATGGCGCCAATCATTCTATCAATGTTATTTACAGTGGCACCATGAGTGCTGCAATGGAAGCCAGTATCGAGAGTATTCCCAGTATTGGTTTTTCGCTCCTGGATTACAGCTATGAAGCTGATTTTACAGCGGCAAGGCACTTTGTAAGAATGATCGTCAGCAGCCTGCTTACACAGAAAAAATTAGACAAGCATTTATTGCTGAATGTAAACATACCATCGATTCCAAAAGAATTAATTAAAGGGGTGAAAGTTTGCCGGCAGGCTTATGCCAAATACGAGGAGGATTTTGAAGAACGCAAAGATCCCCACGGCAAAAGATACTACTGGCTTACTGGTGAGTTTATCAATTTTGATAAGGGAAAAGATACAGATGTATGGGCACTTAAAAACAACTATGTGAGCGTGGTGCCGGTTCAGTTTGATCTTACTAATTACAAATTAAAATCACAATTAGAAAAAAACTGGAAAATATAATGTTCTGGAAAAAGGATAATTTTTTAATGGGGCTGATCATGGGCGTGCTGGCACCTGTACTGGGCATACTGCTTTTTAAAATGTATAATTTTAAAATGCTGACGATTGGTGAAACAATTCAATGGATGTTCAGGGTGGAACCCGGTTATAAAACATTAACGGTAGCATTAAGCCTTTCCCTTTTATTAAATGCTGCGCTGTTCACCATTTATATCAATACCAGTAAAGACAAAACCGCCAAAGGAATCTTTGTAACCACCCTTATCTATGGATTGATCGTGCTGTCAATAAAAACGTTTTTATAAACAAAGTCTATATGGAAGAGCATCCCTGGTTTAAAGACTGGTTCAATTCATCTTACTACCACCAGTTATATTTTAACAGGGACGAAAAAGAAGCGGCTGCCTTTATCGACAAACTCATTGAATTCCTGCAGCCCTTACCCGCCTCCGTTATGCTGGATGTGGCATGTGGCAAAGGACGTCATGCTGTTCACCTCGCCGAAAAAGGATTTGACGTTACGGGTATCGACATCAGCGAAGACAGTATCAAAGAAGCCTTGTTACAGGAAAAGGATAACCTACACTTCTACCTGCATGATATGCGTCTCCCCTTCCGCATCAATTATTACCACTACGCTTTTAATTTTTTCACCAGTTTT
The DNA here is from genome assembly GCA_029561305.1 of Bacteroidota bacterium. Classification (GTDB taxonomy): domain Bacteria; phylum Bacteroidota; class Bacteroidia; order Chitinophagales; family Chitinophagaceae; genus Ferruginibacter. Next base: position 14,885 of record JAKQJG010000149.1, read on the forward strand.
GGCTATTTCAACAGCAGGCGGGAGCATGACAATGCCATACGCACCATCGCACAGGCCATAAAACCAGGCGGCTGGTTTGTAATGGACTATTTGAATGTACATTATGCAGAAGACCACCTGGTACACCAGTTTGATAAAGAAATAGACGGGGTGAATTATTTTATCACCAAGTGGTTTGATGAAACGCATTTCTACAAAAAGATACAGGTGGAAGACGAAGCACTTGAAACACCTTTGATCTATACGGAAAAAGTGGCCAAATTCTCACTGGGTGATTTCACTGAGATGTTTGCCTACCAGGGCCTGCAGATTCAGGATGTATTTGGGGATTATAATTTTGGCGGATACGATGTAAGAAAATCGCCCCGGCTGATCATGATTGCAAGAAAGGGAAGGTAATGCATCATTTTTTAAGTTTTTTCTCTTCATACACATCATACAACACGGCTGCTGGAATAAACCACCGGGTTTTGAAAAATCTATCAGTTTGAATCCAACAGCTACCTGATTGCAAAGTAACGCTTCGATCTCTGCCCCTGAGCTAGACTGAGTCACACGCAGCATTACCCTCCGGCAGGGGGATTAGGAGAACGGGGGTGAAAGACAACTTCGGTGTCACATTTTCAATATGGGATATTACCGGCTTTTGACACTCTTTTGCCATTACTTCCAAATACTTACCTTTGACACCGATTGCGCCAATTGAGAATTGCCTGTTGCAGGTTTCTCTTTTATTCATTACAAACACAATATTGATATGCCTTTAGTTGATTTGGTAATGCCCAAGCTGGGTGAAAGTATTATAGAAGCCACCATTTTGAAGTGGCATAAAAATCCCGGCGATACCATTAAAGAAGATGAGACGGTATTGGATATTGCCACGGATAAGGTGGATAGTGAAGTGCCTTCAACTGTTTCCGGCGTGATAGAGGAAATTTTGTACAAAGAAAATGACGTGGTGCCCATCGGTGCAGTCATTGCAAAAATAAGAGTGGGTGCTGATGCAGCGGTAACGGCAGCTCCTGCGCAACCAGTTCCGGTGGCCCCAGTGTATGAAGAAGCCAATGTGGTTGAAACCATTCCTTACCAGCCCGCTACTATGACCAGTGCCGGTACAGTTTCTGCGCTTCGTTTTTATTCACCATTAGTGCTCAATATTGCACAACAGGAAGGCATCAGCATGACCGAACTGGAAAAGATACCAGGTACAGGACAGGATGGAAGGGTTAGCAAAAAAGATATCCTGGCCTATGTTGCAGGTGGAAGAAAAACAGGCATAGCTGTGAGTCATGAGCCACAAGCCGCTCCTGCTCCACAGCCAGCAACTCCGCCTGCGGTAGCAAGCAATATGGCACCTACCCCGGCACAAAACACAGAACTTGCACCTGTTAGTTACCCTGGCAATGTAGAGATAATTGAAATGGACCGGATGCGAAAGATGATTGCCAAACATATGGTCGACAGTAAGCATACCAGTCCGCATGTAACCAGCTTTGCCGAATGTGATGTTACCAATATGGTATTGTGGAGAGAGAAAGTGAAAAAAGAATTTGAAAAAAGGGAAGGCGAAAAAATTACCTACACCCCCTTATTTATCGAAGCCATTGTAAAATGCATTAAAAAATATCCCTGGCTCAGCAGCTCCATCGACGGCGACAAACTGATTGTAAAAAAAGACCTGAATATTGGCATGGCTACTGCCCTGCCCTCTGGCAACCTCATTGTGCCGGTTATAAAAAATGCAGACCAGCTAAATTTAACAGGTCTTACAAAAAAAGTAAACGGACTGGCTAATGCTGCCAGGACGGGCAAACTAAAACCCGATGATACTTCTGGCGGAACATTTACACTCACTAATGTAGGTTCCTTTGGCAGCATTATGGGAACGCCGATCATAAATCAACCACAGGTAGCCATCATGGCGGTAGGTGCGATAAAGAAAAGACCTATGGTGATAGAAACACCGCAAGGTGACTGCATTGCTATAAGGCACATGATGTACATTTCATTAAGCTACGATCACAGGATCATTGATGGTGCATTGGGAGCTACTTTCCTGAATGCAGTGAGTAAGGAACTGGAAAATTTTGATAGCAGCAGATCGATATAGTACCGGGTCTTATAAGTCTTTATAAAATGAACTGCGGCGCCTCCGGCGCCGCAGTTGTTTGTTGTATGTATTCCTTACTTGCATTCAAAACCCTGCAGCTGCTAGGGAACCAATAAAACTTTATGGGCTTTCTTATATCCCCCAGGCAGACTTACCCATACCATGTATACACCGGCTGGCAGGGATTTATTGACAGCAATTGCAACCGTATTCTCAAGTTGCAGTACTCTGCTAAACTGGTACACCAACACTCCCGTATCTGTATATAAATGCAGCAGCATTTCACCGTTTTCTGCATCCAGCAGGTTTAATTTTATCACAGGATTGCCTGCTTTTACCGGGTTAGGGTTTATTACGACCACCTGACCCTGTCCGACATTTGTGTTTGTCAACCTTACCACCTTGCTGATGGATCTTTCACCATTGTATTCGTTACTAACAATGCGGTAATAATTAATAGCCGCTGCAGCCGTATGCAGCAGCTGGTACTGTTTATTTTCACCATCTACGAAAACACGATTGATGGTTGTAAAATCCTGGCCATTGCCACTCCACTGCACTTCAAAAAAATGAATACCCATAGTGGATGCCACCTGCCAGTTGAGCTTTGGAACATCATTCTGCCATACCGCCGTAAAACTTACTAACTGTACCGGCAACACGATATCTGTATCAAATATAGAAAGCGTACTGTAAGAATCCAATAAAGTGGTATCTGCATCCGGCGCAGATATGCAAAGCCATTTTTGCAACACACTGCTATACAACTGCCGGTAATCATATTGCATGGCTACATGGTCATCTGCCGTTGCATTAGCCGGCAGTAAAGGCGATGTACCTACCATTCCACCACGTACCTTGGTCCCAAAAAAGATAACAGGAGCTGCCGTGCCATGATCAGTACCAAGCGAGCCATTTCCCTTGATGTTCCTTCCAAATTCACTAAAGGTCATACCGCATACTTTTTCATCTACCTGCATTAATTCGAGGTCGTTTTGAAAAGCGGCAATCGCCTTACTGAGTTTTGCCATCGCTATGGGGTGTCTGCCCTGGTTAAAATTTCCACTTACCACCTGGCCGTCATGCGTATCAAACGAATCAGGATGGTTTACGATGTACACCGGGGTTCTTAATCCGCCTTTAATCAGCCTTGCCACAATCTTCAGTTGGTTAGCCAGATCTTCATCAGGATATTGAGTAGAAAGTGTAACGGCAGCATTATATGCATCCCTGATGGTGGTGGCATAGGCATTACTCTGGTCTTTCATCAGCCTTATAAAAGAAAGCTCCCTGCCATAATCGTTGTTGGGTGATACATCCGTGGTTTCATTTATGATATTAATGAGCGACTGTGGGTCACTCACGTTGTAGCCGGTGTTAATTGCGGTACCCTGTAATGTTAGTGGTAACGAACTACCGATCTGGATTGCCAACGGATCAGGCATATTGCTATTGGGATATCCGTCGGGGAAACCCGGGTTATCCAATTGGAGGTAACGGCCCATCCAGCCTGTAGTCAGCACCTGTGTGCTGTCACTGCCAGACTGCATGATATCTGTTGCCCTGAAATGGGAGAAATTAGGGTTACTGTAACTCACACCCTGTACAATATTCACTTTATTTTCATTGTACAAATTTCTTAACTCCGGCATGGAAGGATGCATGCCTGTTGTAATATTATTATTGAGTGTTAAAATCTGGGACAATGGTGGTACAATGGCTGGCCTCGCTGTTGCCAACGAACCATACTGGTCTATTGGAATGATACAGTTAAGCCCGTCATTGCCACCGGTAAGCTGGATGATTACCAGCACCCGGTTGCAACTGTTGAAACTTTGTGCCAGCTGTTGCAAAAAAGGGCTGTCGAGTAGATTGCTGGCATGCACCATGGATTTACCAAGCATGGTGGCAGCACCTGACAATACTGACAGTTTTACAAATTCCTTACGTTTCATACTGTTAAGTTTATTGATACCGGAAACTGGATTGAGTATCTTTAATTACGCTAATTGAAATTCTGCCAAACGCACAATAGTGAAATACAAATTTCTCAACCGGTAGGTTACCTGGTCGTATAAACCCTGGTCGCCGGGATTACTGTTGTATTGATTCCATACCCCTGTCCAATAGCCATCAGACTGCTGGCCACTCAGCAAGGTTTGTGTCTTGATCTGGCTTTTCTTATCGGCAGAAAGATCAACAGGCAATAAAAACTTTATGGTATCTGCCACCAGGGTGTTCGGATTTCCCGGGGCACTGCTTTGTCTTGCCCAGGCCACCAGGTCAACACGCCAGTCTATTTCATAAAAATATCCCCACAGCAGGCCTTCCAGGTAATTGTACCTTCTCTGCACAGAATCACTGGTGATCCATGCCTGGTGAAAAGCAGGCTCCTGGTAATAAGGCCTCCACCCTGCTACTGTAGGCGGATTCATCAGGTGTTGCCCGGTGATCTCACTGTAATAAAGCGGCACTCCATAAGCTGCATACAATGCCTGGTAGTTAGCACCATCAACAGGACTAATATTCATATTGAAAACACGGTAAAATCCAACAAAAAGGTCAAGCGGGCTTTTGATCATCACGCCCCTGTTAGCCGGATCAAAAAAATGCTGGCTTTTAAACAACTGCAGCAATACAGGGCGTATCTCCCAATTGTTGCTAATGAATGTTTGTGCCAATGGAGCAATCACATTGGCTTCAATATTGGCATCAATATCATAGTAAACAAAAAAGCGGTATAACCTGCGGCAGATATATTTTGCAACTACCTGTTGCTTACTAAAAATCATGTTGATAAGATCATCCAGTTCAAGTGCCCCCGCAGCACCCGGCCTGTTATTGATGACCGTATTATTAAAAAAAGAAGAGAAGGTTTTGTTTTCCTGCGAATGCCTTTCCGGAACAAAATTGGTGACCGTATTCAGCTGTTCAAAATTAACGGTCAGCCAGCCTGTAAGAACCTTTGCTGCCTCTGCCACATCCGTTTCGGTGTACTGGCTTTCCGGGCCCTTACCAAGCGTAAATAATTCAAATAACTCCCGGGCGAAATTTTCATTGGGTTCAGCGGCGGTATTATTCTGGTTGCTGAGATAATTCATCATCGCAGGATCGGTACAGATTTTCCTGATCATTGTTTTAAAATTACCCAGGCAGTTATTTCGAAGCAAGCTTAGATAATTATACATCACCCGGCCGGCATTAATACCTACCGGGCTTTGCTGTTCCAGCTGGAACAATTGCACGGGTATAAAATGGTACCAAAACAAAACCATTTTTTCAGCGATGGAAGTATTGCTTTTTATATAAGTACCCGCCTGCCAGTTTTTTAATGATCCATAAATTCGGGCATACCCTGTTTCCGGGTGATTGCTGACATTCCATTGCAAAGCACTGTTGACCCATGTTTGTCCATACGCCACGCCCGCTGCATCTGGCTGGCTACCCTGGTAATTATTAATTGGCGGAGCAAGGGCAGGAATATTTGCTTGTACAGGAATAAGAAAGTCCACTGCCTGCGAAACAGAAAGTCCGCTAAGCAAATTCAGATCATTTTTCCGAAAACCTGCAGTGAGCCGGTTGATCAAGTGCTTTTTTTCCCAATCTGCAAAAACGCCGGCATAAAGCCCAACACCGCTGGTAACATTGCCAACACGCAAAGCGGTTCCATCGCCCATTACTATTCCGCCAGCACGGCCTGGTTTTTTCCGGGAGAATTTTTCGAATAAAGGATCATCTGCTGTTACAGCTTCTGCTATTTCATTTGGTATGGAGATTTGCTGTTCTGATTCTTTTGCAACAAAGCTTTTGAAGAATTTTCTTCTGGGGTTTTTCACTGACATGGCAGTTAATTGAATCCACAGTGAGCAGGTCTGCTGCAGATGGTTTACAATAAGATGATAGTTGGAGCCGATGCTAAATTTCAAATTCCATGCCGAAAGGTAAAAAAATTGCTTTTGTTTAACGATTCAAAACTTAGACCCGTAGATTACTAATCAGTTAGTTGAGAGCTGATGCCGCATTTGTTACTATCATTCCGGACCGTAAAACAGCAGGGATTTACAAATCATTTTCAAGTAGCGCAGATATTTTATTTATCTTGATTTTTTTTTGAGCAGAACCGGGTGACAAACCGCATTATAAAAGGCATGAAATTATTTTTACAGAAGTTTATTTTATGGATTCTTATTATCTGCCTGCCTGTTATTTGCGGAGCCCAGTCCACACAGTCTTACATCAACAAATACCGTCCACTGGCTGATTCATTATCTGCTTCGTATGGGATACCGGCTGCCGTTATCCTTGCCGTGGCCACCATTGAATCATCATCCGGCGCTGGAAAAAATGCCAAAATTCTGAATAATCATTTTGGCATTATGGGAAAAAACAAACTGCTAAAGACCAGGAAAATCAAGACCCGTTATAAGCAGTACCCAAATATCACCGCTTCCTATATTGATTTTTGTAACCTGCTCGCCAAAAGAAAATATTACAAAAGACTTAAAGGAAATATAAATTATCATTTATGGGTGGATGCCATCAGTAAAAGTGGATATTCCGAATTACCTTTAGAATGGAAAAAGCGGGTTACCACGATCATTAAAAAATATAAACTGTCAAATACACCTTAGGTCCACCCTTCCATGAACAGCAACCGGCGAGTCGTAACATTTACCGTCACCAGTTTTATTCTTTATGCGGCCTTTTCACTGGCCGCTTCAGTTTATCATTTTAAATGGCCCGTTTTCAACCGCATTAATTTAATAGCTGATGTTTTTGCAAAAGATTCAACACAGTTGGCAATTACTGACAGCGCTGCAGTAATAGATGAGCCGGCGGTAGTAATTGAAAAAAAAACAGCCAAAGACTTTACTGTTTATCATCTTCCTCACTTTATCAATAGCTTCAATACCGACACTTCCACCAGTTCATTAACCAGGTTCATGCAAAAACTGGAAGACCTGAAAAAAGGGAAGAAGAGGAAAGTGCGGATCGGTTATTTTGGTGACAGTATGATAGAATCTGACCTGCTTACCCAAACCTTCCGCAAATTACTGCAACAGGAATTCAGCGGCAGTGGCGTTGGCTTCTTACCTATTTCCTCTCCTACAGCCAAACTCCGGATAACGGCAACGGACAATTACTCGGCCGGCTGGCAGGAAGAAAACTTTAAAACAAGTAGCAGGAACAACAGGCTGTTTTTATCCGGCTATCTTTTTAAAGGCAATAACGACTGGGTTGAGATGAGGGACCGCTGTATCAGGGACAGTTCAGCTTCAATTGAAAAATATTTGCTTCATGGCTACACCGATGTACCAATTACAGTTAATGTAAACGGAAAAAATATCCCTGTACCTGCGAAAGTGAATTTTGGCAAACTGCTGCTGGAGGAAAATAAAAACCCTTACCTCAAACTAACGGTAACCGACAACCGCCTGCCGGTGTATGGCATCAGCTTTGAAACAGGATCCGGTATTATAGTGGATAATTTTTCTTTCCGGGGAATTTCCGGCGTGGAGTTTGGCACTATCGACACCTCCTTTCTTTCATCGGTGGCAAAAGAAAATAATTATGATCTTATCATCCTGCAATATGGGGTGAATGTATTATTCAAACCCAATGACAGGAATTTTAACTGGTATGCCCGGATGCTGATGCCCGTGGTAAAAAAATTAAAAACCTGTTTTAACCAGACGGACTTTTTGATAGTGAGCACTGCTGACAGGGCTTTTCGTTATGACGGAGCATACCAGAGCGCTGTGGGCATCGATTCATTGATAAAAGTGCAGGCCACCATTGCATACGAAACCGGCAGCGCTTTTTACAACCAGTACCAGACCATGGGTGGACATAATTCTATTGTAAGATGGGCAGAAAAACAACCTTCCCTTGCCAATAAAGATTATGTACATCCTAACTGGAGGGGCGCTGATACCCTGGCGCATTATTTTTTTAATGCCCTGATGAGAGATTATAATAAATATGCCTTAACCAGTAAATAAAATTAACTGTATGCCTTCGTTTGACCTGCAATCTTTTTTGCAGCAGTTCCTGTACGACCCCAAAAATCCATTGCTGTTCAACAATGGGTTCTTTGTTTTTTTCTTTACGGCATTCATCATACTGTACCATACATTCAGAAATAACTTTACCCTCCGCCGGTATATTTTTTGCTTTTTTTCGCTTTACTTTTTTTACAAAGCCAGCGGTTCGTTTGTTCTGTTTGTAATACTATCGGCGGTTGTTGATTATATCATTTCAAATGCCATTTACCGGGTAAAAAACAAAACAGGGAAGTTCCTGCTGTTGCTGGCCAGTATTTTCTTTAACCTGGGTTTGCTGTTTTACTTTAAGTACACTAACTTCTTTATTGATTTCAGCAACAATCTTTTTGGCACTCATTTTAACCCACTTAACATCCTGCTTCCAGTAGGAATTTCTTTTTATACATTTGAAAACCTGAGTTATACCATTGATATCTATCGTGGCCAGTTTGAGCCGGCAAAAAAATTCAGCGACTATTTGTTGTTCCTCTCCTTTTTCCCCAAACTGGTGATGGGCCCCATTGTAAGAGCACATGATTTTGTGCCACAGATCAACAGACCTTTTGTTATAACCGATAACGATTTTACCAAGGGCTTTTATCTTATCGTATCGGGCATGTTTAAAAAACTGATCCTCTCCGATTATCTTACCCTTAATTATGTAGACTATATTTTTGACGACCCTGCAAGATATACCGGGCTTGAAAATTTGTTTGCCGTTTATGGATATGCGGTTGTGATCTATTGTGATTTTAGTGGCTATAGTGATGTTGCGCTGGGTATTGCCAAATGGCTGGGCTTTACAATCCCTGTCAATTTTTTATCCCCTTACCAAAGTAAAAATATCACCGAGTTTTGGCGGCGCTGGCATATCTCTTTATCTTCCTGGCTGAAGGATTACCTGTACATACCACTTGGCGGCAACCGCAAAGGAACCATCGCCACTTATATTTTTGCGCTTATTTTTTTTACAGGTGTATTCTTCACCTGTACCCTGCTGTTTCATCTTCCTCATATGTGGGCAGCAATCATTACTGCTGCTGTTTTATTACTGTTTGTGTTACCAGCGCTCATCAAGAAAGACAAAGCAGGTGTGCCCGCCGGATTGAATTTATTGACCACTATGCTGCTGGGAGGTTTTTGGCATGGCGCCAGCTGGAACTTTATTATTTGGGGAAGTCTACATGGAATTGCCCTGGCCTTTCATAAAGTATGGATACTGCTTACGGGCAAAGCATTGGCAACGATCAGCAACAAACCCCTGTATAATTTTCTGGCCGCCGTCATCACGTTTCATTTTGTCTGTTTCTGCTGGATATTTTTTAAAGCATCCAGTTTTGATTCGGCAGCCGCTATGATCCACCAGATTGTTTATGATTTTAGCCCGGGTGTATGGAAGGCATTTTATGGGAACTACCAGCCTGTATTGCTGATCCTGCTGATTGCATTTATCCTTCATCTCATCAAAGATGACCTTGCGGATAAACTAATTGCAAGACTGAATAAAGTGCCACTGGGAGCTTATGTTGCTGTGTTCTTCCTGTTTGTATTGTTGTATGGTGCTTTTAAATCGGCTGAACCTGTGCTGCCCATCTACTTAAAGTTTTAAAAAGGCTATAAACACAAACGGCCCCCAACAAGTTGGGGGCCGTTACTGAAAAAATGTGTACTTAGTTTTTCTTTGGAGCCTCAGAACCGTCTGCGTTGCGGTTATTGACAGCTACATTATTCTGATGTATCATATTATTCATCACTTTCACCGTTTCATCCACGTAGATATCGTTTTTGATCCTGTTGATGAACTGTTTGTTCTTTTCTGTTTTCTCTTTATCTCCTTCCAGTTTGGCCGCATCTGTTTCAGAAGGTTTTACTTTCAATTCGGTTGGCAGTTTATATAAACTGTCCAATGATTTGTATACCGACTTCATTTGCTTTTGTTCAGCCTGGTAAGTGGTAAGATTAAGTGAAACAGGTTTATCCAGCGTCTTGTTGATCCACTGCACTTTGTTGCGCAGGGTGGAGAATATAGTACTTGACTGTACCTGCTCATTTGCTGTTGCTACAACAGCATCCGTGCTGTAAGTAGAAGTCCATGGCATATATTCAGCCTTGCCAATTTCGTCCCATGTCAATGAATTTACATTGTCTTTCTCCCTTGTTTTCGAGTATTCGTACCTGTCTGGTATCACCACATCAGGAGCAACACCTTTTAACTGGGTAGCACCGCCATTCACCCGGTAGAATTTCTGAATGGTCAGTTTAATGGTCCCCAGGTCTTCCTGTTGCCTGTTGCCAAAGCCAAAAGATGTTTCTGAAGGTGTTAGCGGGATAGTACGCTGTACAGTTCCTTTACCATAAGTGGAAGTACTGCCGATAACGATACCACGTTTGTAATCCTGTATGGCGGCTGCAAATATTTCAGAGGCAGAAGCACTGTATTCATCCACCATCACTGTTAATGGACCAGAATATAAAACGCCTTTGTCCTTATCTTTTAACTGCATTGGTTGTTCCTGCTCTCTTGCTTTTACCTGCACCACAGGTCCGTCTTCAATAAACAGACCCACCATTTTCACCACTTCTGGTAAGGAGCCACCGCCATTGCCACGCAGGTCCATCACGATACCTTCTACATTTTCTGCTTTTAGTTTTTCAATTTCTTTGGCCACATCATCACTGCACCTTGGCCCATTGGGGTCATTAAAGTCCATGTAAAATTCTGGCAGGTAGATGTATCCAATTTTATGTTCACCATTGATGATAGCGCTTTTAGCAAACGTGTCATCCAATTTGATCTCATCTCTTTTCAACACTACTACTTTCACATTTCCGTCTGGCTTACGCACTGTAAGCCGAACCTCTGTCCCGGATTGAGCACCACGAATCAGTTTTACAGCATCTGTTACCGCAAATCCTGTAACATCTACTGGTTCGCCTGTACCCTGGCCAATCTTAATGATCTCATCATTTACACCCAGCTCGCCGCTTTTCCATGCCGGTCCGCCAGTAACCAGGCTGGATACTTTTATTTTACTTTCCTCTTCTTTCAACTGGGCACCAATACCGTAAAATTTTCCACTCATCATTTCATTAAAGCTCCGGCTGTCAACTGGTGCCATGTAGTTAGTATGAGGGTCCATTTCTGCGGTGATCGCATTTACAAAAGAACTAAACAATTCATCGGTAGTATTGTGATTCTTTAAAGTGGTGAAATACCTGTCCAGCTGCTTTCTTACCTGGTCACGGGACTCTCTTTCGAGTGTGCTGTCTGCTTTATACACAAATTTTTTGATGGCATCAGCTGTTGCGCTGTCGGTATCTGCAGTTATTTTCCTGTCTTTATTTTTCTCCCTGTCTTCCAGCATATCGTTGTATCGTGTAAGCACCATGTATTTTACCCTTTTGCGCCACAGGTCTTTTCTTTCCACATTGGTCTTTACAAAACTGGCTTTGTCGCCATCTATCAGCACTGCCTCGTCTTTTGTAAAGTCGAGTGGTTTGGCCAGCACTTCGGTATAAAAACGGGATGCTTCGTTTAACCTTCTTGAGTAGGATTCAGCAATGAAATAAAATGACTCTAATTTGCTCCCATGTATCTCATCATCAATTTTACCTGTAAACCGCTGGAAGCTGTCTACATCTGCCTGCAGAAAGATAGTTTTATCATCGTCTAATTCTTTGATAAAACTGTTCAGCACATTTTTAGAAAATGCGTCATCGATCTTTTTGGGGCTATAATGTCCTTCCTCAAGTATCAGACCGATGTTTCGTAAGATCTTTTCATAACGGGATTTCGGATTATCGGTAGTGCTGCTGTTCCGGGAAAAAGCAAAGAAGAAACAAGCCACGGTGAGCACCAGTAATACCGGGATAAATTTTTTATTCATAATTATCTGCTTTAATTGTAGTAGCATGAAGTAAAATTAACGGAAAAACCACTGTATTTATTTCAATTACAACGGAAGGGGGAATAATGTTTTCATAAAATGTTGTGAATGGTTGGAGGCAAATGATAAATGGTTGGAAAACTGCTGTTGAAAAAGTGAAACTGACGAAATAATACATAGTTCATATCGCTGACACACAAAGTGCTGATCTGGATTCAATTAGGGTTTTCAAATTTCCTCAGTCTGCTACTTGTTGGATAGATGATCCCTTTTACAGGCGCTGGTGTTTTAACTGGTTAATAGGAGCACTTTTGGCGTCCATTTTCGCCTGATTTTATGACGAAGCATCATCAATGCAAAGATGGCTGGTGAATACAGGAACAAGAGCAACGGCTCATGTACCTACCCGGGGAGGGAATAAACATTGGTCATCTTATTGTAGTTTCTCCTCCAACTGGGCTACTCTTTCCTGCAGTTCCTTGATGGCTTCCAGCAACACCGGCACCAAACCACTGTAGTTTACACTTAAATCTCCCCGATCATTCTCTTTAACCAATTGCGGATAAACTTTTTGCAGTTCCTGGGCAAGTAAGCCGATTTGTTCTTCATTGTTAGATGCGTCTTTCCAATTGTAGGTATAACCTTTTATTTGTTGAAGGGCGTTGAGTGTGTTTGAAAGAGGTGCAATATTCGTTTTCAATCTCATATCACTATTTTGGGTTAATGCTCCTTGCAACCAGGCATTTCCCGTTGTAGTGTTAACTAAAAAGCGCCAGCCGTTTGTTCCAGTTTGTCCGTAAAAACCAACTTCGTTAAAAGATGACCGCATGCCAACAAAAGCAGCAATGCCGGTATTACCTTCATTATTTAGGTTGATGCCGGCGCTTAAATTATTACTGGATCGCAGGAGAATTCGGCCATTTACATCAAGGATAAAGCCGGGGTTGAGTACTCCAATGCCTGTATTTCCATTTCGCAAAACGGTTACGGCATTGCTACGGGAACCCAAAACACCATTTCCTAATTGAAAAATCCTGTCTGTCGTGGCGGTGGTATTAGGATCAGGATTGTCGGTATTATCAGTATAAGAACCCATCGATATCGCCCCGTTGGCTTTGGCAAAAGTGTAGATACCCATACTGGTGGAATGATTACCGCTGGCAACCGTGCTCAATCCCATGCTGGTGGAATTGTTGCCTGTTGCGTAAGTTAAGTAACCCATACTGGTGGAATTACTGCCACTGGCGAGCGTTTGGTTACCCATACTCGTAGAACTGCCGCCACTTGCTATGGTTAATGTACCCATACTGGTAGAGTGGGTACCACTGGCTGTTGTTTCAGAACCCATACTGGTTGACATGCTGCCGCTGGCTGTTGTAGAAATTCCAAAACTTGTGGATACAATGCCGCTGGCTTCAGACCGATTACCAAAAGCCGTAGAATATAAACCAATATTATCCTTATTCCATTCGTTCACAGTAAACCCTGCCCTGAAAGCTGCTTTACCTGGATACCACATCATCCGGATACCCGATCCTTGTATCGGCGGATCGGGATAAGGGGATGCCAGTGTTGAACTTGATGCGCTGAACAATACAGCACTGTCAATTACATGCAGCCTTGCCAATGGTGTGGTTGTGCCAATGCCTACATTTTGTGCATTACCAGGAAAGACCTGACTTACTAAAAGTAAAAAAATAATGATTACTCTTTTCATGTGTTCAAATTTTTGCACAGCATAAAGGTGGAAAATAACCACTTTTTGACAGTGTTTATTCAAATTTCCATGTACCTCACCGGTCTTATAAAAATATACATTTTTTCAATGTTGGGAAACACAGGTTAAAACTTACTACAGGGTATCAGGGCAAACTGTTCAACACGTTAGATTTTTTTCAACGCATGTATTCCTTCAACCAGCGTTTCTCAGGCGATGTGCCTGCAAAAGCCCTGTGCCCTGGCTTGCAGCACCCACCGCATTATGGTATCCCTTATTACTCAAATTATGCTCTTTTAACAAAAGAATTTGGTTTGGTGCAGGTCGTAAGAATAAATCAAAACCTTCTTCATTATATTTACTCCATGACAGCCACCATTACCTCCATCAAACTCTACGCTTCCAAAATCAGACTAAAATCGCCTTTTATCATCTCGCTTGGCCCGCTTACCCATGCAGAAAACGTGATCGTTATCATTGAAACAAAGGAAGGCATTGTTGGTACCGGAGAATGCAGCCCCTTTATGACCATCAATGGCGAAAGCATGGAAACGGGTATGGTGGTGGGAAAGTACCTGGCAACTATGTTAAAAGGCAAGAATGCACTGGATATTGAAGGCTGTCATAACGCGATGAACAGTGTGATCTACGGCAACAGCAGTATCAAAAGTGCTTTTGATATGGCCTTGTATGATATCGCTTCCCAACAGGCGGGGCTTCCACTATATGCCTTTTTGGGGGGCAGCAACAACAAGGCTTTGGTGACAGACTACACCGTAAGTTTTAAAGACGCCGCAACGATGGCAGTTGATGCAGCAACCATACAGGCAAAAGGCTTTACCGTTATAAAAGTAAAACTCGGCGGAACCAAAGAAGATGACATTGAACGCATCCGTCAAATAAGGGAGGCCGTTGGCATGGAGATTCCCATCCGTATTGATGCCAACCAGGGATGGAATAGGGCTGATGCAATAGAAATTTTAATAGCACTGAAACCTTACAAGATCCAGCACTGCGAAGAACCTATACCAAGATGGGATTTTATGGAACTGCCTTTTATAAAACAAAAGAGCCCAATTAAAATAATGGCCGATGAAAGCTGCTGTGACGAACATGATGCCAAACGTTTGCTGGATTTGGGTGCCTGCGACCTATTGAATGTAAAACTAGGCAAGTCATCCGGCATCTTCCGGGCAGAAAAGATCATAGCACTATCCGAACAGCGGGGAATCCAGATCCAAATGGGCGGTTTTTTAGAAAGCAGGGTTGGTTTTACGGCAGCGGCCCATGTGGCACTCAGCAGCGATACCATCATTCACTGCGACTTTGATACACCCCTGATGTTTGAGGAAGATCCAGTAGAAAACGGCATCCATTATACCAACAAAGGGGAAATTATTATGCCGGAGGCTGCTGGGCTGGGCGCCCGGTTCAATGAGCAATACCTGGCAAAACTGGACAAAATCGTGCTTTAAACGTCATTTTCACAATTAATTTGCCACTTAAAATACATTGATATTTGTGTTGGAAATCATTTACATTTTAAGCTGAAACGCATTACTGTAAAGGATTTCAGCATTTAACCCACCTGTTAAGCATCATTAAATAAAGAAGAACTTGGTGTTAAAACAACAAACGCCCTGCTTAGTTTTGTACTGTTAAGCAGAGCGTTTGATTCGAAAAGAGATGACAGGCAATCGTGTAAAAGTCAGCAAATATAGTATCCTATCCGGTTAAAATAGTATACTTCGACAATATTTTTTACAAATTTTCATATGGCAAGCAATCGTTAAAAACCTTCCGTTTCTACGGAAGGTTTTACTTTTTTAAGGCAGTTGTAAACCAGGTTGCGTGAAAAAAATTAAGCCAGAAGGCAGAATGCCCTTAAAACAGAAGCCAAATTAGGCGCCAGTACCGGTAATAATCACTCCAAATTCCTGTTCCAGCCCTTTAGAATGGGTATAAATAGTTTCTATAAAACTTCTCCCACCCTTAGCATATAGCAGCATAAAGTTCTCCACTCTTTCCTGTAAATTATCATGGGGGAATAACTGCTCTTTCAGCTTACGCA
>JAKQJG010000152.1 GCA_029561305.1 Bacteroidota bacterium
AACGAAGCCTTCTTACAAAAACTCGAAGAAAAGTTTACGATTGAAAAAGTAAAAGAAGCCGTAGCACCCTCCCAATTGCATGAGTTTGGTTTGTACCTGAAAAAACAGTGGTATAAACTCACCGCTAAAGAAGGAAGCTGGAAGAATGACCCTATTGGTATTCTGGATGTTACCATTTTGCAGGAAAATGTGCTGAACGCATTGCTGGGTATACAGGACCCCCGGACTGATAAAAGAATTGATTTTATTGGCGGCATCCGCGGACTGGCAGAACTGGAAAAAAGAGTGGACAGCGGAGAAATGGCGGTGGCCTTTAGTTTGTTCCCGGTTAGCATCCAGCAATTATTTGACATTGCCGACAGCGGGAATGTGATGCCTCCCAAGAGTACCTGGTTTGAACCCAAGCTAAGGGATGGTCTGCTCACGCATTTGATAAAAGACTAAGAAAAGTTAATGATCGTATTAAAATAACAGGGGTGCTCAAGCAGTACCTCTTTTTTTTATCTTTACCCAAATGAAAAAACTTATTTCTCTTCTATGTTTGTGTGTTGCCATCAGCTGCAGCGTATTTTCTCAATCTGCTAAAGAGTTGCAGGAAACAGCCCGTTCATTTATGCAGCAGGGTGATTATGCCAATGCGCTACTTGTACTGAACAGGGCAATTCAGCTGGCGCCCACCGATATCGACATTTCAAAAGACCTTGCATTGAGTTATTACCTGCAAAAGGATTTCAATAAGTCACTGGAAGTTTTAAAGCCCTTGCTGGAAAGAGAGGATGCAGATGACCAGTGCTACCAGATAGCTGCCAATAATTACAAACAGCTGGTGCTGTTAAAAGAGTGCGATAAATTATTAAGAAGGGGTATCAAAAAATTTCCTGCCAGCGGTGCCATGTACAATGAACTGGGCGAATTGCTTTGGGCGCAGCAGAACTACGAAGCTATCAAACATTGGGAAAAAGGTATTGAAGCTGACCCATCCTTTTCAAAAAATTATTACAATGCTGCTAAACATTATCATCTCACGGGCAATAGGGTTTGGAGCCTTTTATACGGTGAGATCTTTGTAAATATGGAGCCATTTACCTACCGCACGCCCGAGATAAAATCCATTTTGCTGGAAGGCTACAAAAAGCTTTTTTCTGAAACACAAATAGCTGTTCCGGATGATAGCAAAAATGATTTTACAACGGCGTTTGTAAAAAATATGAACAAGCAAAGCATCGTTGCCTTATCGGGCATTAACCCGGAAGTATTGACGATGATTCGCAGCCGTTTTATTTTAGACTGGCAGCAGGATGTGGGGGAAAAAATGCCTTTTAAATTATTTGAACTGCACCGCCAGTTGCTGCAGGAGGGTATGTTTGATGCTTATAATCAATGGCTTTTTGGCGCCGTTCAGAATTTAGCCGCATATCAAAACTGGACGGTTGCCCATGCCGGCGATAACGATGCATTTGTAAAATTTCAACGGGGAAGGATATTTAAAATTCCTGCTGGACAATACTATCGTTAAGTGTTATACAATAAATTTACAAAGCCATCACTTTTTACAAGGATGGCATTTTTTATCTATCTTAGTTTAATTCAACGATCACCTAAGCCGCTATATGAACCTCAACTCAAGATTATTTGATTGCCTGCAATACCAGCTGGATAAATTTCCCAAAGCAGATATGCTTACCGGTAAAGAAGACGGGCAGTGGATACAATACAGCACACAAGAGGTAAAAGATACTGTAAATAAACTGGCTGCTGCACTGCTGGCACTTGGGGTAAGCGGCAACGATATGACGGTGGAGAAACAGGACAAAATAGCCCTCATCAGCAAAAACAGGCCGGAGTGGCTGATGCTGGATATGGCCTGCCAGCAAACCGGCGCCCTGCTTTGCCCTATTTATCCCACTACCAATGTGAATGAGCTGGAATTTATTTTTAATGATGCCGGTATAAAAATGGCGTTTATCAGCGGAGAAGATATACTGGCAAAAGTAGACAGCGTAAAAGACAAAGTACCTACTTTGGAAAAAGTAGTGTCGTTTGATAAACTGCCAGGTGTTACTTACTGGAAAGAGATACTGGACAAACCCGCTGCTGAACACTATGAAAAACTGGAAGCTGTAAAAAAATCGATCCAGCCGCAACACTGCGCCACCATCATATATACATCAGGTACCACGGGTTTTCCCAAAGGTGTAATGCTGAGCCACAGCAATGTGGTAAGCAATGTGGTGAATTCCTGCGACACCTTTCCCTTCGAAGAAAAAGTAACCTGGAAATCCCTCAGCTTTTTACCCCTCAATCATATTTTTGAAAGAATGGTGTCGTATATCTATATACGGAGCGGCATCTCGATTTATTATGCTGAAAGTCTGGAGACCATTGGT
>JAKQJG010000223.1 GCA_029561305.1 Bacteroidota bacterium
GCTCTGGTTGATGCGTTGCAGGCAAACAGCCTTATCCGGGTGAGAAAAACGGGTATGGTGCTGCCAGCTGTTCCAGGATTCATTTTGATAAAACAAATCTGCTTCAGTATACTGCCTGTTGTGAATATAAGACTGTACAGACGCTGCAATACTAACCGGGTTAAAAATAATTCCATTAGGATTTTCAAGCACCCTAAATTTAAACTGCTTTAACCTGGCTCCAATATTTTCAGTAAAACAAGAGCCCGTCAGCAATATTGTATGATGATGCTTTATGCGCTGAGCAAATGGTTTAGGAGAGAATTCTAGATGGAAGTTCATGTGGTTTGTGAATGGTGAATGGTCAATAGTGAATGGGCAATGGGCGATAGGCAATAGGCGATAGTTAAATAATCGTTCAACTTCTTATCATTGTGCATATCCCTATACAAAGATCTCTGTGGCCATCCTGCTGCAGGTTGCCAAAGCCTGCATATCAAGACCATCCAGTGTTTTTAACTGCTGAAAATAAGGGATCATCAGTTCGGTATCCATATTACCCACCAGCTCATCATCTGCCATCGGGCAGCCTCCGATACCTTTTAAAGCACCATCAAAACGATAACATCCAGACCGTAATGCTGCATCCGTTTTCTGTTTCCAGTTGATGACAGTTGAATGAAGATGAACACCGATTTCAGTTGACGGATAAGCTGGTATTACGGTATCTAAAACCGACGACACCTGTTCGGCTGTTGCCAGCCCTACAGTATCCGCCATTGAAACAATACCAATGCCCAGTTCCACCATTTTAGCCACCCATTTCAGCACAATGGTCTCATTGTATTCATCGCCATATGGATTGCCAAAGCCCATTGAAATATAAACAACCAGCTGCTTTTTATTTTTAACGCAAAGCTGCTGTATTTCTTCCACCCTTGTCAACGACGCTTCCATCGTACTGTTGGTATTACGCATTTGAAACGTGGGAGATACGGAAAAAGGAAAACCCAGGTACGTTATGGCATCATGCGTTACTGCTTCTTCTGCACCACGTACATTGGCAACGATCGCCAGCAGTTTGCTTTTTGCTGCTGCCATATCCAGCCCTTTCAATACTGCAGCTGTATCAGCCATTTGAGGAATGGCTTTGGGTGAAACAAAGCTGCCAAAATCAATGGTATCAAATCCCACCTGCAGTAAAGCATTGATATACCCGATCTTTTTCTCTGTGGGAATAAAATGTTTCCAGCCCTGCATGGCATCACGGGGGCATTCAATTAATTTAACCGGTTTCATCATTTAAATTATTGCTGTATTACTTAAATCAACCTGCCAGTTTAACGGGCATACAAATGGCAGCTATTTCCGGCAATTTACTACAAAAGAAAAGAGCAGCGAAATAGCTGCCCTTTCAAAAAAAATCAAAATTTATCTACATCGAAGCTTTAATCAGTGCTTCATATTCTGCAATTTTTGCAGGGTTCTTTTTAACCTCGTATATATTTTTCATCATGGTCAGGAGTTTGCGGTAGTTACCCTTTTCAGTGCCGGAAGGCTTCGCAATATCCTTAAAAGCAATCATTGCAGCCTCACCATAAGGTATAGCATCGTCAAGTGCCTTGGTGGATTCAGCCTGCAGTGCTTTCTTCTTTTTCTGATCATCCGGCTTTACACTTTTTATTTTAGTTGCTTCATCTGTAAGATCAAATGAATTATTATACTGAGAAACGGTCATCACAAAATTAGCCTCAAAGGTGGATTTGATAGCGATTGACTTCTGCAATACATCTTTCAAATTAGCTTTGTATTCAGTCAGATCCACACCTTTGGAATCATCTGAATTAATATAATTGAAGAGCTCAGCTGCATAATTGTATGCTACATCATAATTACCAGGATTAGCAGTTACCAGTTCAGCATACTTTTTAAATACATCCGGTTTGGGAATGCCTTCTGTCTCCAGTTCAACTTCCAAAGCGGTCCAATATCTTGCATTATTCGGATAAAACTTTTTCGCTTTGTTCAGCACTTCATAAAAAGCTGTTTTATCATTTTTTTTCTTATAGTAATCTACTAAAAAATTATAAGAATCTGCGTAGGTATCACCACTTAAACCTGCATCAACAAGTTTCTTATGATATACAACAGCCTCATCAGGCTTTTTTGCGTCTACAGCAGCGATGGCAGTGTACTGTATAAACAGCGTATCTAATTCAGGGAATTTATAACCGTTGTTGAATACAAAATTGTTAGTGATACTGTAATCATGTACATCTACGGCCTTTTTAAAGTTATCATAGGATGCATCAAAATCCTTTGCCTGGTATGCTTTGATGGCCAGTTCTGAACCAAAGCCTGCATACAAATCATAAATGGGTGTATAATTGTCTTCTACCAGCAATGGAGCCTTGGGATCCATTTGCCTGTATTTTTTAAACAGATCAAAAGCTTCCATCTTCATTGCACTGCTTTCCTGTACCGTTTTCAAACTGTCTTTTGACAACTGGTTAGTAATATATGCTTTCCAATACCAGCCCTCCGGCTTTTTAGCATTTTTTTCAGAAGACAGGTATTTATCTAAGGACTCTTTAGCTTTAGTAACCTGTCCCAGCAACACCAGGTTTCGTATTTCATCAATATCCTGGGCTTTCACAAAAACAGCCGATCCGGCCAGTACAGCAAGTAAAAATAATTTCTTCATCGCTTGTAAAAATTTTAGGCGTTAAAGGTATTGGTTTGTAACGTATTTTGAAATAAAACTAACCCGTTTTTTCATAAACCGTGCCAGTTATAACGGGGTAAGGGGTGCAAAGCTGCAAACTGGCAAAATTATAACAATTCAGCGGCGGCATTACATACATTTGCAATCCATGATCTCCCAAAACACCATTCAGCAGATACTTAGCCGCATAGATGTGGTGGAGATAGTTGGCTCGTATGTAAAGCTAAAAAAACGGGGAGCCAATTATCTTGGACTTTGCCCTTTTCACAACGAAAAGTCGCCCTCTTTTACGGTTTCCCCATCAAAGGAAATTTACAAGTGTTTTGGTTGTGGAAAAAGCGGCAATTCCATCAGTTTCTTAATGGATCTTGAGAAATACAGCTATGTAGAAGCCCTGCGCTGGCTGGCCAATAAATACAATGTAGAGATTGAGGAAACGGAACTGAGCCCTGAACAAAAAATACAGCAGCAGTCGGCAGACAGTTTGTATATCATCAACAGTTTTGCACAAAAATTCTTCAGCGACTACCTTTTCAATACAGAAGAAGGGAAAAATATTGGTCTCAGTTACCTCGAACACCGGGGTTTTACAGAAGCCACCATCAAAAAATTCCAGATTGGTTATAACCCGGAAGCGAGGGATGTTTTTGCCACTGCCGCCACCCATGCACAATACAACCAGGAACTGCTGTTAAAAACGGGCTTGGTAACGGTAAGGGATGAACGCTTAGTAGATAACTATCGTGGCCGGGTAATTTTTCCTATACATAACCAGAGTGGTAAAGTGCTGGGATTTGGCGCCAGGGTATTAAAAACCACAGACAAAGCTCCAAAGTATATCAATACCCCGGAAAATGAGATCTATGTAAAAAGCAAAATTTTATACGGCAGCTATTTTGCCCGGCAGGCCATTGACAAGGCTGACGAGTGTTTACTGGTAGAAGGTTATACCGATGTGGTGTCACTGCACCAGGCCGGTATTGAGAACGTGGTGGCAAGCGGCGGTACTTCCCTTACTCCCGATCAGTTGCGGCTGGTAAAAAAATACACAGACAACCTAACCATTATTTATGATGGCGACAGCGCCGGCATCAAGGCTGCTCTTCGTGGAATGGACCTGGCATTTGAAGCAGGGCTGAATGTGAAATTAGTGTTGATACCCGACAATGAAGACCCTGACAGTTATGTAAATAAAGTGGGCGCAGACGAATTCCGGGAATTTATCGCTGCCAACAAAAAAGACTTTATCCTTTTCCAGTTAAGTGTATCATTAAAAGATGCCGGTACAGATTCTGCAAAAAAAGCTGCCCTGGTAAACCAGGTGGCTGAAACGATATCGAAGATCAATAAGGCGGAAGATTTCACTAAACAACAGGATTATATACAGCAATGCTCAGAAATTTTAAAAATAGAAGAAAGCGGACTGCATACGCTGGTAAATAAATTTATCAGGGAAAAAATCACCAAGGAAGAAGGCCGGATCAACAGGGAACAGGCCGCGGATGATCTCGCCGCTTCCACAGCTCCGGTAGATGATGAAGCGCTGCTGTTGTTCAACAAAGATGAACTGAACGAACGGGCCATGGTGAGGGCATTATTAGAATTTGGAATAAAACAATGGGATGAAACGATCACTGTAGCGGAACACGTATTTGCAGAAATAAGGGACTGGAACCTGGAGGAAATGATCGACAACAAAAAACTGATTTCGTTGATCAATAACTATAGAGCGCTCTATGATGAGGGCGCCGTACCTACCCCAAAAACGTTTTTATATAATGACGACCTGGAGGTAAGCGCTTTGGTGGTTAGCCTGATGGATGACCAGTATGAACTGAGCCCCAACTGGAAGGAAGTATTTGAAGGTAAAATTAACACCCGGGAAGATCTGTACAAAGAAGAAGTATTTTCTACCGTCAATTATCTTAAGCTGCGTAAAATAAAACGCATGATGGATGAGAACCAGCGTGACCTTGAAAAATTTCACACCCCTGAAGAACAGCTTACTTTATTGCAGGTACACCAGCACCTGAAAAAAACAGAGATCGAACTGACAAAGCAATTAGGTACAGTTATTTTCCGGTAATATTTAAACTGTTGCTATCAGGTGCTGACCTGGTTAAAAGCGAAAACACAACAGAAATTTAAGCCGCATTCACAGAATTGCTTACACTTTACTTTTAAAAAAGTGTAACCGGCCCTGTTATATAGTGAACTTTCTATCCTGCAGCCTGTTATATCCAAAATAATTTACCATGACTAAAGAAGCTATGCAGACAAGGCAGGCCCATGTACATTTAAGTGTTCAGGCATTACAGGATCTTCAGAACAAAGGTTACCAGTTTGTGCAGGTAAAAGGATTGAACGAAGACAACGAATTTGACTATGTGGAGCCACATTATCTTGTACTGGTACCCATCAAAGAACTTCCCAAAGACCAGCGCAAGAAAGATATTTATGAACCGGTAATGAGTGAACTGCTGATACAAATGGCCAATGAAGAGAGCAGTATCACTGAAGTGTTGATATCAGAAGTGGCCTAAGACTGTATTGAAATTACAATCACAGTTAAATCCGTAAGTGCAGCAATTAGCAATAGATATTTTACTGGCATCTGCGTTACATCAGTTTCAACTGCATAATCACAAAAAGAATCAGCCATAAGTAACCCATAAAATCCCAGTATAGGAAACTAAGCCGGAAGAACAATTGCCGGCGCTGATTGAGAAACCAGATGTACAGGTCTGCACTGCTGTTGATGGAATATGCCTTAACAGTAAAATACACAGACAGTGCAAAGGCCACCACGAAGTGAATGGCATGACCCACCAATAAAACCAATACCAAATTCCGGCTGCCCGAGGATAAAACCCGAAGCAGCTGCAGCCAGCCAAAAAACTGGCATACAAAAAAAAGCGCCCCCGCAATTGTTATCACAGTGAGGGATGTCCTGAAAGGAACCAGCCTGTCCTCGTTTTTGTATTGTTTAAGTTTAATCGTAAGCAGGCAGCTTATTACTATACAAACAGTGCTAAGTGACAATGCAGGTGGCATTGTAAAACCTTTTACTGGTGCCGACTGTACAAAGTTGCCGGCAAGAAAAAGAAATAAAACAGCAATAGCAGCTAACAAAAAATACAACATGGTTTCTGCCCATACCAGCCTCGTACTTTTTTTATCCATTTGGTTCACAAGGGAACTGATGTTTTTTTTCATGGATGCAGTGTTTACAATTGACCAGCATCTACTACAAACATCGGTATTGAATTGTTTTGAAGGCGATTAGATATAGCTTATGTTAATTGCTGTTTCCGCCAGCTTTTTATCGTACCAGATACGACATCAGAAGGGGTGATATACTGAAGTTCCCTGTAGCGGACATTAATCCTTACTAAAATATTTTTCCGTCATGTACCTGATTCCAGGTGCTAATGCTTTTTCCCAGGCATCGGTTATTATGTCCATATCAGTTTCGCATTGTTTGTCAAATGCTGTTGGGATTGCGGGAGGAGCGCCGGCAACAGTGTCTATCAGCGCCCCGGTGAAAGCCGCATACAGGTTTGGCGGAATGTTGTGGTGATGCTGATCATGCAAAACTGCTACTGTTGATAGTATATTGGGTTCTCTCTCATAAAGTTTATGCTGTCCAAATTGCAACAAAATAAAAATTCCCTGGCGCAGCATGTCATATTGCCGGTGAGAAGAAGATGTGCCAACGCCTTTCTGACTCAGTTGACGGGCATAAGGGACCGGCAACTTACTCAACAACCTTTCATAAAATGTTTTGAAAAAAAGTGCACCGCCATCTGCACCCATACACCTGTTGAAACTATCCTTTGCAATTTCAAAAACATCAAAAGATACCTGGTTGATCTCATTTATTACCTCCTGTATATCCCGATACCTGCGGGCGGGATTCTTATGTATCATCCGATGTATTATTCCAGATAATTTTTGAGGACAGCGGGTTCGTACCTGTGAAATTTCAGTGAGGGCCTTAAAAGCCCTGGTGCCGTTTTGCCGGAGTTCTTCAATGCTGCTGATGGTGGCAGGAAGACTGCCGGTTAACATTTCGTATCCTACAAGCCCAAGCATGTATTGATCAGTTTTCCGGTAACTTTCATCCAGTGACTCATTACCTGTTTCACTGTCAAAAATTTCGGGAGCCAGGTAGCATAACTCTTCGTTGTAAACAGATTGGTCCCGGTATGCGTCCCTGTCACTTAACCTGTTTAAAATGTCTTTCAACTCCCCGCCCGGCACCCTGCTCATGTGATTCAGATAAGCATCATTGTTATCATCAAGAATGATATTTGATGGCTTGACGTTGCAATGTGTTAAATTGATATCATGCGTTTGTTTTAAAGAATGAGCAATATCGAGCAGAATTTTCTTAGCCTGTTGAAATGGAAGCGCTTTTCCTTCGAGTTTGAGCATTTTACGAAGGGATCCCTTTTTTAAATAAGTTGTAATTACATGGTAAGGTTCTTTGTTTACATATGCCCCAAGAATGGATATGCAATTTGGTACGCAGTCATTGATTTTAGCAACAATTTTTAATTTACTCTGGAAGTCTGCATTGAACCCGGGATCGGCTACCGCTTTAATGATCACTTCCCTGTCCAGCCCCGTATCCCTTCCAAGATATACATTTGACTTTTTACTGACAGCGATGGTTTTTATCAGCTTGTATTTTTCAACAAGCCCTCCTCTTCTTAGTCCTTTTTTTACAAAATCAGGAGATTCAATATCTTCCAGTTCTTCAAAAAGCAGTTCCATAAAATTATTTACCGGCTCTTCATCTCCTGGCTGAAATTTGATCCGCCTGTACTGGTTTGTCATCAATTTTTTTATAGAATCCGGAAGGGATGCATGAAAAGGGATCTCCAATGTATCAGACAGCACCGGGATAATTTTTTTATTCAAAGCCTGGGCTGTTTCTATCTCTTTTCTAACCCAGTCTGCTTCATTGCAAAGCCTTATTTTTGAAGGATCCGCTTTTTCTGTGCATAGCCAGTTATTCCCGATCACAACTAATACAATTTTGGACTGCTCCAATGCTGTTTTGATTTTGTCCGGCCATACTTCGCCATCTTTTATTGACGCATTATCAGCAAATATGGCACCCGTACCAAACTTTTGCTGCAACCGCTGCAAGAGCGAACTTACAGCAGTACTGGTGTCTTCTCTTCTGTAACTAATAAAGATGGAACATTCCATTGCTGCTTTTTTCGTTAGAGATTAAAGATAGTTGAAGTAGTGTAGATTAGCAATAACACACCGGAAACCGGTTTCAAATAACCGGATACAAATGGCAGGTATGTAGTGTTTTACAGTCTGCTGTATTGGTTGCGTCTTGCATTCGGGTGAAATGAAAAAGATAAAATGATTTTCAAAATCCCAGCAAAAAAAACATTCAATATGCCGGCGTCATTACATTGATAACAAAATAAAACGGCCTGCACCGCTTAATAAGCTTATCTTACACCCATACCAGGATCATCGATCCCTGCAAAGTCACTTCTGAATTAAGTTCCTCTGCATACCCCTTTGATTATAGTTAAAGATTAAAAAACAGATCATGCAACAAGAAAGTATTGTTCACTTTGTGTGTTTTACAACAACCATGGATTCAAAAGAATTTTCCGGAGAATGGGAAGCTTATGCAAAGGCTTTGAACATCAATAAGAACAAAACCACTCTATATAAAGAATTAAAAGCAGGCAAAAACAGCTATGCATATGTTGCCAAAGTGGAATTGAATGAAGAAGATTTCCAGTTGCCATTTTTAAATGAACGCAAACCTGGCCATATTTCTGAAACAGGCATACGGGTATTGCAACTAGGTGGTTATCTGGCCGTAAAACAAGCGCCTGTATCTGGCGACCGAAATACAAATACAACCATCATCGCTTTTGTACAGCATAGCGAAAACGATATGGACTTTTACCAGGAGTTGCCTTTGTACAGCCAGTTGAGTATTCACCAGGCATATTACGAAAGCAGCAACTACGGTTATATCATGGAATTTATTGTGCCCTCAGCGGATGCAGAAACATTATTGCAGCTGATTGAAAAAAGACCTCTTGTAACTGCGGGTATGTACCGGAACAATTTACAAAAAAACGCACCGGCTGTTTTGCAAAAGACTTCGGCGGCACTGTAGTAATAACATCTGCACGCTTAGTTGGTTTTAACTTTTGATCTTAATCATGGTGATACTATGTCAGATCATCAACTGGTTATTTACTCAAAGCCTTCAGCATTCCTTTAAATATAAAGCCGTGAAATGGTAAAACTGAATACCAGTAAAGACGGCCTTTTAATCCCAGCGGACGAAAGGTGGCAGTTTGTTCCAGTTCATTTTTTTCATTTATATAAAATTCCAGCCAGGCTTCTCCCGGCAGTTTCATTTCTGCGTACAACAGTAAGCGCCTGTCTTCCCTGCTTGCAATCAGTACCCTCCAGAAATCAAGTGATTCTCCCGGGTACAACTGTGTAAGGCTTCTCCTTCCCCGGCGCAAACCTACCCCACCAACCATCTTATCAATAATCCCCCTGACTGCCCACAACCAGCCGCCATAATACCAACCGGTACTTCCGCCGATGCGCCAAATCCTGTCCAGCGTACTTTCCACATCAGCCACTTTCATTTTTCGTGTATCCTTATACGTTCCCTCTTTAGGCACCTGCAGGTGAACGGTAAGGCCCTTGTATAAAATATTACTCGTAAGGGCATCTTTCCAGCTGGAGAGCACCTGGTCGTTCTCTATTTTCACAAAGGCCAGTTCAATGGCTTTTTCATAAGGTGTGGCAGTGATGTTGAGTAATTCACCCAGGTTGTTTGGCTTTCCTATAACTTCAATTTTCATACTGTCTACCAGGTTTTTTGCCAATGTGTAACTGGTGGAAGTAACAAAATACAGCCAGTAGGATGACAACCGGGGAGTAAGTACGGGCAGTACCAATATTTTCCGTTTGAGGCCACGTATAGCAGCAAACCTCAATAATAATTCTTTGTAAGTAAAAATTTCACCGCTGCTGATATCAAAGCTGTTGTTAAATGACCCTGACAAACCGATCACTCCTTTTAAATAGGCCAATACATCCCTTATGGCAATGGGCTGTGTTTTTGTGCTTAACCACTTGGGGGTAACCATTACCGGTAGTTTCTCCACCAGGTCACGTATAATTTCAAAGGAAGCACTGCCTGAACCAACAATGATCCCGGCCCTAAGTGCCGTGAAATTATAGTTGCCCGTTTTTAAAATTTCTTCTACATGCAGCCTCGATTGCAGGTGTTTTGACAGGTGGCTTTCATTTACAATACCGGTCAGGTAAATTACCTGTTGTACGGTTGTTTGCGCCATACAACGCTTAAAATTTTCAGCTGCCGCCGATTCCATCTTTTCAAAATCGCCTTTATTGGTACTCATGGAATGAACCAGGTAGTAGGCAATATCAATATCAGCTGGAATATTCTTAAGTGTTTGTTCCTGTAGCAGGTCCAGTTCAATCACTTCGATAGCAGGATTGTCAAATTTTTTAAGATCAAAGCGGCCTCTGTCACGTACACAGCAATATACTGTATGGCCCTCTGCCAGCAGTTCAGGCAGCAATCGCTGGGCAATATACCCCGTGGCGCCAGTCAAAAGAATTTTCAAATCGTTGGAAGTTGAATTATTCCAAACGCATCAAACAGGTAAATGTTTGGAAAACAGGAATTTTGATCTGTGTATACTTATCTACAACTTCCTTGTCATGCTCAGCCCAAAGCAAGTACTGTTTCCCTGTACAGGATAACTATAAATATTCCAGGTTACTGGTTTCTCTTTTGGTTTGCGGTCGGCAAGCAGGTTCCAGGTGCTTAAAATAATTGACGTTGTGCCGAGGCCAATATTAATAAATGACAAGGTCTTTTGACTTTCGTTGGTATACACAGCTCCAAAACCATTTGTTTGATCTTTTGGCATGTTAGTAAGGCCAAGCACTATTTGTCCTGCGCCCGTGATCAACCCAAGCAACGGCACCGTCTTTCCTGCACCACCTCTTGATATTTGAATGCTGTTGATGGTATTTAAGGAAAGGCTGATGCCGCCTGCAATGGAAGAAGAAACACCATAAGCAGGGGTTATTTTATTAGCGGTATACGATGGGTTGCCGATCGGATCACCGTAAGTGGGTTGTATCATGGCGCATTCTTCTTTTGTTAAACCGTTAGATGCCACCCATTCATCAAGGGAAGGATCATTCATCGCCAGCAGCTCTTCGTACTGGTATTTTTCATTGATGCGTTCTGCCTCTTCCCTGGATACCGTTTGCTCCAACAAAAACCCTACTGCACAAATACGCCCGTTTTGATCAATGAAGCAGGGCTTGCGCTCACCAGGGAAATCAACATTTTCCGGGAACACCCCATTGACCGTGTATTGATGCAGCAGGTTGAGTGCATGATTGCGTTTCTCTTTCAGTGCAGCTGGCAAATGCGGTAATTCTTTTTGTCTCAACAGGTTTTCTACGTAAGCTAAATGTGTGGCAATCCTCAACTCATTACTCACATCTGCCGTTGGTTTTTCACCAAAAGTTTTTTCAAAACTGATGTCTCCTAGTATAGGATTAACGCTTTGCTTTTTATTATTTCCAGCTTGGGTAAACATTGCAATGCAAGCACACACACAGGCGCCTAAAAAAAATAATTTGTACCGCATATTATTAATTTTTTATTGGGTGTGATATAGGATGGCTGACAAGTATGGAAAGGAAACAGTTGCATGCGTTTTAAAACACCAAGTCCTGAGTGTAAACCCAGGAATGTAGTTTAGCAAAACATCTGAACAAAATATATTTGGCAGCAAGCCAACTATGGCTTACCCTGATTGAAAGATATTTCCGCAATACCACCCGATCCCTTATAACCCGTTGCAATGCCAATGCCGGTAAGATTTTTAAGAAATGAATTGGATGCAGTGATGGCAATCGTTTCAACAGACTGGTTGTTTATAAATAGTTTCAACACAGTCCCCTTTTTAACAATGGAAAGTCTATTATCGGCACCCTTTCCATCTTCATAACGATTGATGAACGAACTGTTCTTTTTTCCATCCGTCCCTGTGCCTGGCAATGGAGTAAACTTTTCTTTTGCAGCATCATAGATACCAATCCAATATTGCTGGCTTATTGAATTCAGCATAAAGCAGACCGTAACCGCTTTGTCACCTGCTGGGGTCACAGTTTCTAAAACAAGACCGATAGCGGTTTCCGGTTCTGTAATTTGTATCTGTCCATATCTTGCCGAGTAATTCCAATTTGCCGATGATGTTGGCAATTTGCCTGTTGTAACAGATAACGCAGAACTCACCTGGTCATAAACAAGCATCCCTTCCGTTCTCACCCGAAAAATATCTTTATCGTCACGGGGTTTTTCCAGGTTGGTCCATTCCATTTTCGCCACGGCTTCATCCCAGTTATTGAAAACTGTTTCCATATTGCCGTCCATGCTTTGCTTCAGTTTATTTTCTATTTTTCTTTCTCCGGCAACATCTTCTTTAACAGGTTGCTTTTTCTTCGCAGCATCATGCTCTTTCGCAGGTTGCTTTTTTTCAACAGCTGCAGTTTCAGCAGCCGCCACTTTTTTATTTTTAACTGGCTCACCGTCAATTTTCAAACAGGCCTCATAAGCTGCTTTTTTGGTTTCAATGTACTGCATCGTTTCATAGTAGTACTTACTGGCTTCGTCCGCATCTGCACCTGTTAAATATGATACCGTAAAGTCCTTATTAAGCACCGCAGGCAAGGGCTTCCCATCCACGATGGCCATACCATAGATCATTTTGTTTTTATAGAATACTTTCCCTGCAACTTTGGTTGTGTTGAAACTATAAGCTCCTATACCCGCCTGTACATCGTCAATGAATTCTCCTTCGTATACATCTCCGTTTTTTTGTACCAGTTTTCCATAACCTTGTTTTTTGTTCCCCTTTATCACTTCACCTTCATAAGTAAATTTATTATTGGTAAGTACGCCGCATATCAAATGTTTTCCATCTGGTGAATACCGGCCGGTGGCAGTGTTACCACTGGCAAAAACATATTTACCATACTGCTTTTTATTGTTTTTAAAACTTCCTTCAAAGCTTTCTCCTTCTGAAGTGGTTACTTTACCAAAGGTCCAGCTATCCGGATTTTTAAACTTGCCAGTAAATACATAGCCATCCGGATACGTGATCGTTCCTTCTGTTGGTATATTATCAACGGCTTTACCTTTAAATTTTTCACCGGACGACCATTCAGCGTAAATATCATCCCCGTTAAATTTTCCGTTTACCTTGCTGCCCCTCATCACCGTAATTTCTCCAGGTGTTTTTTCCACCAGTTCACCTTTTTCAAATCTGCCTGCATATTTTATTCCATCCGGCGTTGTGATGGTACCCATTCCCGTTAGTTCACCATATTCGATATCGCCTTTATAGACGGCACCCGACTTCCAGCGCATAATGCCTTTTCCATGTGGCAATCCGTCTGCAATATCTGCCGTCAGTACATCGCCGTTGTCAAAACTAAAAGTGCCTCTTCCATAAGGTTCACCGTTTTGTGTGTTTCCTTTATATGAATATCCTACATCGCTATTTTTAATAAATTCCTTGTTGGCAGGGTCAATATAACCAAGCATTCTGCGGGCCGTATAATTATCAAAACCAGCTCTTTCCGCTATGGCCACCAACCTGTCAAAGTTTTCGTTGGTATGTTCAATTCCTTTTGCCAGCTCATTAAACTTGCTGAGTTTAAGGTTGTAGGCTTCCTGGAGTTTGTCGTTAAAAGATTTTTCTGCCGGCTTTGGTGTGTAGGCCCTTGCAGGGCTGCTGGCATTGCTGCTATTGTACGATTTTGCCGGGCTGCTGTTCCGGTTATAAGACACAGCGTTCCGGTTAGCTGCCTCCCTTGCTGTACGCATTTGCTGCAGCTTTAAATGATCGGGCGCATGATAGGCATCACCATATTGCGCAAACGAAAAGGTTGTAAAATAAAAAGAGAAAAAGATAACAGCTGAAAATTTCATTGGTAAGTTTTAATAGTGTCCGATGATTGTAACCATCTATGAAATTACCTGCTATGACAGAGACTGCCATACCCTGCGGCGGGTATTTTTAGCTGAATGCTTGCAAGGGGTTACAATGAGTTTAATAATACCACAGTTTTACGCTACCAGTATTTCAGATGCGATATATTCAGTACTTTAGTGTATCTGATGGCCGTCCGTAATGAAAATAGTCCGCCTTTTTATTCAACAAAAAATAATTTTTATGCGGTCCTTCCTGATTTGTACGCTTTGCTTTGTTTACAGCACAAGTGTTTTATTTGCCCAGTCAGCACCTGACAGTGTAGTAGAAAAATTATCAGCAGGTACAAGCCACAGCTTATTTATCCGAAACGGCCTTTTGTATGCAACCGGCCAAAATGTATATGGACAGTTAGGTATAGCCAATAAAGCAGATGCACTGCAGCCTCAGCAGGTTGCTGGTAATGAT
>JAKQJG010000161.1 GCA_029561305.1 Bacteroidota bacterium
AGCGGATCCTGAACTGGTAGTTAAAGAAACAGCCACACCTGATGGTGGTCCGCATTCAGTTGAATAATTCACCCGGATATCATCAACATATAAATTATACTGATCAGCATCAGAAAATGCATGAAACCCAAAATAATAATCTCCTGTAGCTGCAGGCGTAAAGCTTTTAAATATTTGAGAATAAGTAGTGTTGGTGATTACATTAGTGGTTAATAAATTTACCATGGCGGCGGCATTGTTGGCTGTACCATATTTTACTTCCAGCTTTTCTTCAGTGGCTGACACATCCGCTTTGGTATAATAACTGATCCAATAACTTAATCCGGCAGTTAACCGGATAGGAGGTGTATAAAACCAATCATTTGCAGGTACCGCAGCATCCCAATTATACACCATGCTATTGGGTGAAGATCTCGGAGTGCTCGCAGTAGTCACCCATGTATTGGCCCCATTTAGATCTTCTACAGAATAACATTGTTTAAGCCCTGGCACCACCACACTGGTATCAAAATTTTCAAAGTAGGGTACTTGTTTTACACTGCAAGGCAGTTGAAAAGACTTTGTTGACCAGGCCGAATTGGAAGCGCAGGTTGTTCTAACATGCAAATAATATTGCTGGCCCTGTGTAAGTGAAGTTAAATTAACGGATGTAGTTGCAACGGCTGTACCACTGGCAGGTGGTGTGGCCGAAGTGGTTACTGCATATTGATACCCCAAAACAGTTCCGGTAGTGGGAGCTGTCCAGCTTGCAGTGGCTGTACTGGAAGAGGTGGAAGCCACATTTAATAAAGTGGGCACCCCGCATGTTGGCGTGGTAGTAATTCTAATATCATCTATATTCAGTGCCGATTGATTGGCATCAGAAAAATTATGGAATCCAAAGAAATAGGTGCCGTTTACAGCCGGTGTAAAATCTCTTTCAACTACATTATAGGCTGTGCTGGTAATATTGCTGTTGCTTACAAGTAAATTCGTCATGGCTGCAGCATTGTTAGCCGTACCATATTTTACTTCTAATTTTTGTATCGCAACATTGTTCTGTGTTTTAAAATAATAAGAGATCCTGTAACTGGTACCACCCGATAATGTAACAGGGGGCGTATAAAACCAATCATCGCCAGCAATGTTTGGGTTGGAGTTATACAACATACAATTAGGTGAAGAGTATGGTGTGGCCAACGCAGAAGACGCAGCATTCACCCAGGTATTACCGGCATTTACATCTTGTATATTTACACATCGTGGTAAGGACGGTGCTGCAACAGTATCAAAGTTTTCAAAATAAGGCACAGAAACAGAAGAACAACCTGTTGTAAATGAAGTAGTGTACCAGCCACTTCCATTACCGCCAGAACAAGATACCTGTGCCTGGGCATAGTAAGTGGTATTGGGTAGTAACCCGGTTAAAGTAAATGTGGGTGTGGTGGTTAAAGTTGAAGAGGGAGGATAATCTGCTGTAGTGCTTACATAAAACCGGTATCCAGTTGCCCCACTTACAGCAGGAGCAGTTAGTAAGGCTCCCGAACTGGTGATATTTGAAACAGTCAACGCACTCACGGGACTGCATAGTGGTGCTCTTGGGGTAAACGTATATTCTTTACCTCTTATATTGGTAAGATCTGTGATGTTGTTATTTGCTGTGACAGATGATACCGTAGCAGTAACATCAGGAGTAACACTTAAAAAAGAATTTTGATCATTTAAGCCGATGGACGCACTGATTGACGCTGCACTTTCAAAAGCTGGTGAATATATAATTTTAACCAGGTTGGTTCCTTCAAATAATTTTATTTGAAAAGAAGCAGTTAATGAATTGCTCACCGCTCCTCCTCCGATATTAATGTTACCCCATTGCACCGTCAATACTCTTGAACCAACAGCACCGGTTGTAGCATAGACAATGCTGCCGGTATTGATATTATTGTTATCCCAGAAGGCAGCAACTAAAGGATAAAATGGGTTGGGGCTTGGGTTATTATTTAAACTGTTAATATAATCATTTGAACCAAATGTGGTGGTGCCGATACCAAGTTTAATAAAGCCGTTGGTGCTTACACAAAAGTGGGTAAAACCATAGCCCCCATAAAATATGTTGAAACCGATAGGGATACCATTTTCCCTTCCATCATCTCCAACAGCTGTTGAAGTTGTGCCGTTAATGGGAGTGTAAGTGCCGGTAGCACTGGTAAAAGTATAATTTCTTACAGAAGACTGTGCAAGGACGCAGGCAGATGTAATTAATAACCCGATGCTGAAAATGAAACGTACAAATTTTCTCATGAAAGATATTGGTTTAAGCTATATATAAGGTTAATGTGTTATCACAAATTAACCATCTTTGGAACTGTGTGAAGAAATAAGATATATCGTATTCAAACAAATTTATTTTACCACCTACAGTATTACATTAACAACAGTTTTTTCCGGTTAACCCTTGTAGTGGGGTGCTATCCTGTTCATAAAGTTCAGAGCATCAACTTGCTAAACTCCTCTCCGCCTCACTCTATTCAGAAAATCTTCTTTTCGCCTTACCGCAATTTCAAGTTCTCTTCCATCTGTCATCACAACACTGCCGCCATGCCCTTTGATGATCTTTTCAACATGATTCATGTTTACCAGGTGCCCGTTATGTACCCTGTAAAAAATGGAAGCCGGTAATTCTGCCACAAACTGCTTCAGGTTCCTGGATGAATAGAATTTTCTGCCGCCAGTCATGTATACATTCGTATAACTGCCATCGGCCACACAGCAAATGATCTCGCTGCATTTTACCAGGTGCTGCTCTTTTACAGCGGATAATTGTATTCGTATATCCCCATCTGTTTGTTTCTGTACCTGTTGCAGCAATTTTTTATAATCAGCAATGGATTGTTTGGTAAGCAGGTGTTCTTTTGCCCGTTCAACTGCCCTGCTTAGTGTGTCGATATCCACCGGTTTCAGGATATAGTCGATAGAGGCAAATTTAAAAGCGTCTATGGCATATTGACTATACGCTGTGATGAATACCACTTCAAAATTGATCTCCCCCAATCTTTCCAGTAAGTCAAACCCGGTTCCATAAGGCATTTCCACATCCAGGAAGACAAGTTGGGGTTTCATTTTTTCAATCAGTACCTGTGCTTCGTTTATGTCGGCTGCTTCTGCCACTACATTCACCTCTGTACAAAAGTCTGACAGTAGCTTCCTTAATGATGACCTGCTTTTTTGTTCATCATCAACAATAAGGGCGTTTATTTCCATGTAAGCGGGAATTTAAGTATGACAGTGGTTCCGGCGGCTTTGCCATCAGCATTCTTTTTATCGATCACGTTGAGTATGGCATTTGCCTTATGAATATTATTGAGTACGGTGAGTTTATTTTCTATCAACGACATTCCCTGTGACTGGTGAGATGTGCCTGATTGGTTTTTTATGTTTTGAACTGCTTCCCTTCCTACTCCATTGTCATCTATGCTGCAAACTAGCTGGTTGTTTTCTTTTTGAAAAGAAATCGTAAGGGTTCCGCTGTTATCAGGTAAATATCTCAACCCGTGCAGTATAGCGTTCTCCGCAAAGGGCTGCAGCATCATGGTGGGTAAAGACACCTGCCTTTTGCTGATACCTTCACTACAGACCACCTGGTAGCTGAACTTTTCATCAAAACGCATCTGCTCCAGTTGCAGGTAATTATCAAGATAATTCATCTCCTCCTCTACTGTTATAAAATGCCCGGAGTTTATATCCAGCGTACGGCGCATCAGCCCCGCAAATTGCGACAGGAATTTATTGGCTTGCTTTACATCATTATGAACGATATAATGCTGTATAGAATTCATGCAGTTAAAAATGAAGTGCGGGTTCATTTGTGCCCTGTATTGTTGCTGCTCCAGTTCCATACGGTATAACTGTGCCTTTAATTTATTCTGCCTGGTGTAAAAGAATGCCAGCATTGCGATGATGGCTGCTGCACCTAAGCTGATAAAAACAATACGGTTTCTTTTTTCGAGCGCTTTTTGATTGTCTATTTGTGTAAGAAGGATCTTTTTATCATATTGATACTGCAGGTTCTTTGTGGTGGCGTCTTTACGGTTTGCCTGATTTAAAATACTGTCGTTCATCTTCACCTCCAAAGTAAACATGTCATAAGCGTCTTTATAATTGTTCTGCCTGGTATATATTTCTTTCAACAAGCTGGCAGCATTCTGTATATCTTTTGGAATGCCCAGTTCCTGCGCCAGCTGCAGAGAACGCAGGGTATATTCTTTTGCCGTTTTAATGTCTTCTTTTTTTAAAAGGATACGTGCCATGGCTGTTAAAGCATATGCCTGAACATTTTTCACTTTGAACTCATCCGCTATTGCCAGGGCTCTTTTAAAGTAATCAAACGCAAGCGAATCTTCCCCTGCTTTGGCTAATTCAGCACCAATAGCCGACAATTCAGAACTCACGCCAAAATTGTCTTGTAATGACTCATATAAGGACAAACTCTTTCTATAGTATTCCAGTGCTTTTCTACTGTTATCCTGGTTAGTATGAATAGTGCCCATATTTCCATATACCATGGCAACGCCTTTGGTATTTTTAAGGGCTTCAAACATAGCCAGACTCCTTGAAAAATATTCCAACCCGGTCTTATAGTCTTTCTGGTTTATAAAAATAAATGCAATGTTATTCAGCGAGTAGGCGATACCGGCAGTATCCCTTATCGCTTCCTGTAGTTTGAGATTTTTATAAAAATAGTCCAGTGCCGTAGGTACATCGCCCTGGTTATTGTAGATAAATGCAATATTGTTGAGTGCGTAGGCTGCATGCACGGAGTCATGTATCTTTTCATGTATTTCATAAGCCCGCTTGTAATTTTCAAGTGCCTTGTTGGGTTCACCAAGTTTAGAATAGTAATACCCAATATTATTGATGGCACTGGCCAGGTTGACCAGGTAAAATTTTGCAGGTTCCAGTTTTGCCGCGATCGCTTTTTCACAAAACTCTTTTTGAGGAACCGCATATTTGAGGATATCCGCATTGTCGCAGTTTTCAGCCAACTCCCCCAGTATCTTAATCCGGGAAGTATCATGAGTGGCATTTTGCAGGTCCTTTTTTAAAGAGTCAATATCCTGTGCAAATACTTTATCCTGTAAGTAAAAAAAAGATAGTAAGAAAAATACGAATACGGTCAATCTCGGCATTGGAGTTTTGTTTATCTGCGTTTTACTGGATCATTCAATCCGCAAATTTAATTCAACAGTATTTTTAAATTAAAATTTAATTCGGCAAGGCAACTCAGCTCATTTTTGTTGCTGCGTTTGCCAGGGAATTCTTTAAAACTACCCTATCCGGCAGCATTAAAAGAATCTTTTTTACGCCTGTAAACTTTCATTTGACAGGCGTTTAGTCAACGGGTTGGGGTACCCGGAAATTTTTTGTACGGATGCAGGGTTGCTACACGCTATTTTGATAACTCTAATACAACTGTTTGATAGCTGCCCAATGAAAAATCCATAAACGGCCCTTTCTCTTTGGTAACTACATTAGTGAAAATGGTAAAACCATCCGTTCTTTCAGCATAGTCTTTTATGGAAACTGTTTTTTCTGTTTTTGCTGTATTCATTACTACCATCACAGTTTGTTTGCCATCGTACCTAAAGTAAACATATACACCATCTACCGGAACAAACTGCATCATTTTGCCCGTGGTTAAGGCTGAAGATGTTTTACGGAAGTTGGCCAGTGCTTTCACATGTTCATAAATTTCCTTGTCCTTTCCTGTTCTTCCATTTTCTTCAAACTTATTTACTTTATCGCCGGCCCAGCCACCAGGAAAATCTAAACGCACATAGCCGTCATTGGGAGAAGTAGTGCCGGGCGTGGCAAATTCTGACGTGTAGTACAGCTGTGGTATGCCCCTGCAGGTAAAGAGCCAGCTTAAGGAAGATTTATATTTGTTGATGTCTTCATTAACTACGGAATAAAATCTTGCTACATCATGATTATCTAAAAACAATACGTTTCTTGTGGGATCCTTGTATAAAAAATCCTGTGCCAGGTTGCTGTATAATTTATTGGCCCCTTCCGTCCAGCCAAAATCCCTTGTCATGGCATCCTGTATACCCCACAATGTTTGAAAATCTGTAGCGGCCGGCAGGTTACTTTTGAATGGAAGGCTGAGGTTATTCTGTACAAAGTATGCCTGGTTAGGTACGCCATGAAACCAGGTTTCTCCAAATAAAGTGATTGCAGGATATTCATCCGTCAATGCCTTATTGCAGCGGTTCATAAAGTTTAAATCGTTATAGGCATAGGTGTCAATGCGCCATCCATCAATACCAAATTCTTCCACAGTCCATAAAGCATGCTGAATTAAAAAATTGGCTACAAAGGGATTGTTCTGGTCCAGGTCGGGCATCTGTTTGGTAAACCAGCCATCCACCAGTTTCTTTTTATCAATATTGCTTGCATATGGATCAAATGCCACCTGGTCTTTATATGTGGTATTCGTGTAAGTGTCCCAGTTATGCACCCAGTTTTTCATGGGCATATCCAGGATCGTGAGGTGATTGGCATCCACATGGTTGTATACGGCATCCTGCACCATCTTCATCCCCTTGGCATGCGTGGCATCTATTAAATCCTTGTATGCCTTTTCTCCTCCCAGTCTCCTGTCAATAGTATAGTGGTCTGTAAATGCATAGCCGTGCTCTGTTCTGTCTGGCCGGTCATTTTCGATCACCGGGTTTAGCCAAAGGGCAGTTACTCCCAGGTCTTTTACATAATCCAAATGATTCTGTATGCCTTTGAGGTCGCCGCCATGCCTGTTAAAAACCGTGTCCCTGTTGAGCGTTTGATCTCTCATACCCGGAACCTGATCATTGGAAGGATCTCCGTTGCTAAACCGGTCTGGTAAAATAAGATATATAAAATCCTTACCTGTTACACCCTGTGCAAATAAAGTTCCATTGCCTTTGCGCCTGGGCTTCAATTCATATTGGATGTCCGTATTCTTTAAAAAAGGAAATTTGAATTTCCCGGGTTTGGCAGTAGCATCAATGGACAGGTCAAGAAAAAGATAGTTGGGGTTCTCTACCCTGTTTATCTTCATCAACCGTACGCCTGTAGCCAGCTTCATTCCACCAGGCCCCATTTTTATCATGGGAAACTGCTCAGCAATTTTTTCGCCATGCACCATCACCTGCAGTTTATTCCACTTCATGCCTGCCCACCAATGTGTAGGATAAGTTTTAACTGTTTGTGAATAACCAATGAATGGTAACAGCAGAAAAATTAACAGGTACGATATTAAATTTTTATTCGTTTTCATAAATCAGCTTTTATCGTCATCTTTTACAATTAATGTTAGAAAGCCTGCCAGTATCATAGATACACCACCGAGTGCGATTGTATTAAGCGTGTTGGCATGAAATAATTTCATGGTAAAATAACCAAGAATGCTGGCGGCAACAATTTGTGGTATCACAATAAAAAAATTGAACACACCCATGTAGTATCCCATTTTATTCGAGGGCAGGGCATTTGAGAGCATAGCGTACGGCATAGATAGAATACTTGCCCAGGCAACACCTACCATGCCCATAGAAACAATGATGAAGGTTGGGTTACTGATAAAATAGATGGAAATCAAACCAAGCCCGCCCACGATCAGGCATATCATATGTGTTATCTTCCTGTTGGTACGGTAGGCTATTAATGGTATAATAAATGCAAACAATGCCGCCACACCGTTACGCACAGACGAACAAACATTCAGCCAGTCTGCACCGTCATTGTATTGTTGCTGTACTCTTTTTAAAACCGTTTTCTCTTCAGCATTGGTCTGCGTATTGAGGCTGTCAGAAAAATAATTAGCCAGGTTTATTGAAATTGCAACCGGGTTTTTGTCATTCCTGTACGTTCTTATTTCATCGATATCACTTTTTAATGAATTAAGTGCTTTTGTTT
Organism: Bacteroidota bacterium; assembly: GCA_029561305.1. Classification (GTDB taxonomy): domain Bacteria; phylum Bacteroidota; class Bacteroidia; order Chitinophagales; family Chitinophagaceae; genus Ferruginibacter. The sequence goes on from JAKQJG010000161.1 coordinate 7,933, forward strand.
TTTTCTGATCTTTTTCAGCTGCAATACCGCTGTTAACTGCTGCTTCCATTTTATCAACCAATGTCTTATCCACTTTCATATTGTATTTATTAGCGGTAACAGCATTGGTGGCATATATCCACATGGCAAACAAAGCAAACCAGGTAAAAAATTGTACAAAGGCAAGCTGTTTCATGGTCTTCGGCATTTTAAAAATGCCGCCAAAAGTTTCCTTTACACCATCCATAAAAGTGGTGGATTCCTTTTCAGCTTTAAAGGCCTCCATACTTTCGGGCGGAAATTCTTTTGTTGTAAATACAGTATAAAGTACGGCGGATAAAAAAGCAAAGCCTCCCAGGTAGAAGGACCATTTAACGGACGGAGGAATTTCGCCTGCGGGCGCAGTGTTACTAACATTAAACCAGTTGGTGAATATCCAGGGCAGCAACGCAGCAATAACAGAACCAATACCAATAAAAAAACTCTGCATCGCAAAGCCGGATGTTCTTTGTGAGGGAGGTAATTTATCCCCTACAAACGCCCTGAATGGCTCCATTGAAATATTGATAGAGGCATCCAGGATCCACAACATACCGCCCGCAATCCAAAGAGAAGGTGAATTGGGCATTACAAACAATGCCAAAGTGGCTAAGATGGCACCAATAAAAAAGAAAGGCCTTCTTCTCCCCCAGTAAGGATGCCAGGTCCGGTCACTTAAATAGCCAATGATGGGCTGTACAACCAAACCAGTTAATGGTGCAGCGATCCACAAAATGGGTATTTCATCTTTATTTGCTCCCAATGTTTCAAAAATCCTGCTCACATTGGAGTTTTGCAGTTCAAACCCAAACTGGATACCAAAAAAACCAAAGCTCATATTCCATAGCTCCCAAAAATTTAATTTTTTTTGAGGTTGAACTGGTAGAGAGGACATAGCAATCGTTTAATATTTTAGAATGTGTAGCGTTTACACGTTACAGTTAAAAGAAAAAAATACATCCCGGTAAAGGATGTATCCATAAATGAATTTTATATCACGTACCCGTCTGGTATCACAGCACCTTTTTTAAGGACTACAATGCCGTCCTTAATAGTATACAATGAATGATCGGATTTAGCCAAATGGTCGCCGCCATTAATTCTTACGTCGTTTCCAATACGACAGTTCTTATCTACAATAGTATTGCGGATATAGCAGCGGTCACCAATACCTATTTTAGGTAATCCCTTCTCTGTATTATTCTGCAATTCCAGCAATGTTTCATAATAATCATTGCCCATGATATAGCTGCTTACAATGGTGGTGCCATGTCCAATGCGGCTGCGGATACCGATCACACTGTTTTCGATACGGCTGGCACTGATGATGGAGCCTTCGGCGATCACGGTCTTCTCCAGCGTGGTGCCACTGATCTTTGCCGGCGGCAGCATCCTTGCACGGCTGAACACCACTTTCTGGTTGTCGAATAAATTAAAATGCGGCAGGTCAAGTGTCAATGCAAGATTGGCTTCAAAGAAGGAATAAATATTTCCAATATCGGTCCAGTATCCATCGTACTGGAAGCTCACCACTTTATATTTTTCTATAGAAGTAGGAATGATCTCTTTGCCAAAATCCGTAGCTTCTTTCTTTTCGTTTTCGAGCAGGTCGAACAGCAGTTTGCGGCTGAAAACATAAATACCCATGGAGGCAAGATAATTACGTCCCTGCGCCTGCATCACACTACCGGTATCGCTTACCCATTCAGGCAACTGGTCTTTGGATGGTTTTTCTATGAACGAAGTAATATCATTTTCAGCATTTGTTTTTAATATACCGAACTCTGGCGCTTCCCGGTCGCCAACAGGAATGGTGGCTATGGATATATCGGCATTGTTTTTTACATGGTTATCGATCATTTCTGCAAAGTCCATCTGGTACAACTGGTCGCCGCTTAAAATCAGTACATATTCAAAATCATGATTGATAATATGACGTAAAGATTGTCTTACCGCATCTGCAGTACCCTGGAACCAACCTGCATTGTCGGGAGTTTGTTCTGCCGCCACAATATCAACAAATCCCTTGCTGAACATGCTGAACTGGTAAGTGTTTTTTATATGCTTATTAAGCGATGCTGAGTTAAACTGGGTAAGCACCAGTATCCGGTTGATACTGCTGTTGATACAGTTTGAAATTGGAATATCAACAAGACGGTATTTGCCCGCAATAGGAACTGCAGGTTTACTACGGGTTGCTGTAAGGGGATACAATCTTGAACCGGCCCCTCCACCCAGTACAATGGCAATTACTGATTTGCTCTCCATAAAAATTGAATTAGAAATGAATTTTTGGTAATGGTTGGTAACTAAACAAATATATAGCGTAATAAAGTTATTGCAAACTTTGATACAAATCAATATAATGTTGAGCACTTGTTTCCCAACTGTTATCTATCTGCATTAACTTTTTCTTAATCCCCTTTATTTTGGGTTTATCGGCATACAACTCCATAGCCCGGTGAATGGAGTACGTGATATCCCACACTTTGGCATCATTGAATTTAATGCCATATCCTCCTGTCTCGCCTATATCAACAACCGTATCTTTTAATCCGCCGGTGTTACGAACAATTGGAATAGTACCATACCGCATGGCATACATCTGGTTAAGTCCGCAAGGCTCTACCCTGCTGGGCATGAGTAAAAAATCGGCACCGGCATACATTTGGTGGCTGAGTTTTTCATTGTAGCCGATCTTTGAATTATAATAACCGGCCAGTGGCATGTTCAGGTTGCTTAACTCCCACTCTACCTGGGGATCGCCACTGCCGAGAACAAGGAAACACATCTTCCCTTCCAGGTGATACACAGAATCGTAGATGGCTCTCGGCAAAAGGTCGGCGGCTTTTTCACCCACTAACCTGCCTATAAATACAAACAATGGTTTTTCAATATCCAGGTTAAACTCATCGCATAATACTTTTTTACTGGCCAATTTTCCTTTGTCAATATCCTTTAAACTATAGTTAGTATCTATATAAGTGTCAACAGCAGGATCCCACACTTTATCATCAATCCCATTTAAAATACCGGTGCATTTACCCTGTTCGTATTGAAATAATTTTTCAAGGCCATTGGCTTCCTGTCTCATTTCTTCGAGATAACTATAACTCACCGTTGTAACCCTGTGGGCACATTTTACAGCACTTGCTAATGGATTGATACTATCCTTCCAGTCGAGCTTGCCCCATTGCCAGCTGTCGTATGCCGGCAGGTAAGATGATTTGTCCCAACCCATCCAGCCCTGGTATTGTGCATTGTGAATGGTTAAAACAGTGGGTATGGCAGCGAGGTGCCGGTAGGCATAACAATTTTGCATCATAAAAGGTACCAGGCCGGCGTGGTAATCGTGTACATGCACTACATCCGGTTTGTGTTCCCATTTAGCCACCCAATCCACCACGGCAATCTGGAAAGCAGTAAACCGTTCTGCGTCATCGTTATAGCCATACACCTGTTCCCGGTCGAGCAGGCCGTTAATATCAACGAGGTAGAGATCAAAGCCAAGTTTACTGGTTTGCTCTTTGATGATGGTATAATTAAACCACATAGGGCCCATATTAAAAGCGCCCTTGTGCACCACGTCAAATTCGTTTTGAAACAGGAACTTGGTACGGTACATGGGCATCACCAATTTGGCGATATGCCCCAGTTGTACCTGGTATTTAGGCAGCGCTCCCGCCACATCTCCCAGGCCGCCTGCTTTTGCTACCGGATAACATTCAGCAGTTACGTGTAAAATTTCCATTGCAGAAGTAATTATTTGAGATAAGTTTTGGCAAATACCGGCAACCGTCATTCTGTTTCGTAAACATACGAACCAAGGCAGCAGCAATAATTTTTATAAATATAGAACCTAAACAAAACAAAACACCTGACGAAGCAAAATAATTTTTCCAGTGTGACACAACTTGTTTAATATTCTACTAACAATTACTGATTTTCTTTTGAAAATATTTCCAGTCAATTAATTGTTTGAATGTATTATTTTTAAAGCCGTAACAAAAAAGGAGATGAAGCTGCCTTTTTTT